>JBEHXD010000186.1:0-9171 GCA_048498875.1 Verrucomicrobiota bacterium | reverse complement strand
CGGAAATGCAACGGCGGCTCAACCTGCAGATCAAATTCCGGGAATCCTTCCGGCCATTTGCCCCCGTCGTCCTCGCCGAACGCGCGGCGGACTATTTTGATCTCTCCGTGCCTTCGCCGTATATGTTGCTCACCGCACCAGTGGCCGGGTCGCAACGCAAGCCGGTCGCGACCGGCAATGCGTGGAGCGACCGGTTGAACGCCATGCGTTCAACCCTGCCGGCGATCACCCACGTGGATTTTTCCGCCCGCGTGCAAACGGTCGAAAAAACGATTAGTCCGCACCTGCATGCGGTGCTGACCGCATTTGCCGCTCATACGGGTTGTCCGGTGCTCGTGAACACGTCGTTTAATGTCCGCGGCGAACCGCCCGTCTGTCATCCAAAGGAAGCCGTTGAAGGTTTTCTCGCCACGGAGATGGATGCACTCGCGATCGGGCCGTTTTTCATCGAGAAAAAAGCGCTTCCCGCCAATTTCATCCGTTCCGCGCCCGCGCGGACTTTTGCCCCCGATTGATTTCATGCGTGCCTTAAAAAATCTCAGCCGGCTCTTGCGCGAACTCTGGGCCTTTGCCCGCGAAAATAAGGCATGGTGGATCGTTCCGGTCGTCATCATCCTCCTGTTGGTGACCGTTCTCATTGTCGGGGTGTCGTCGATATCGCCGTTCATCTATTCCCTGTTCTGACGTGGCCGCTCCTCTTTCATTGCCACGCAAGCTTCTCTTTGCGGCGATTCTGGCCGCCGGCACGCTCGTCATTTTGCCAGGTGGCCTGGAAGCCCTGCTCCGGCTCGCCGGCTACGGGCACTCGACCCGTTTTTTTCGACCCACCACGCTGGCTACCGGGGAAAAAATCTGGCGGGAAAATCGCTGGTGCACGGCGCCTTATTTTTCCGAAGCGCTCGTGCGCCGGCCGCAACCGGTCCGCCTGCCGGAAAAAAAAGCGCCTGGCACCTACCGGATCTTTATCCTCGGCAGTTCGGCAGCCATGGGCGATCCCGAGCCGTCTTTTTCGCTCTCGCGCATGCTGGAATCGATGCTCCGCGCTGCTTATCCCGAGCGGCATTTCGAAGTGATCAACGCCGCGGTAACGGCCATTAACTCCCACGTCGTCCGCGGAATCGCCGCCGATTGCGCGGAGCTGGAACCGGATTTATTCATCGTTTATGAAGGCAACAACGAGGTGATCGGCCCTTTCGGCCCCGCCGGCGTGTTCGCACCCTTTTTGCGTAGCGAGTTTGGTATCCGAATTGCGGATGAATTGAAAACGTCGCGCACCGGCCAGTTGCTTTCAAACTTCGCCCATCGGGGACGACCGGCGGAATGGGGTGGAATGGAAATGTTTTTGAAACAGCAGATCGCCGTTGACGATCCCCGGCTCAACGAAGTCCGGGCTCACTTTCGGGAGAATCTTTCAGCCATCACAAAAAGCGGCAACGACGCTGGTGCGACCGTTTTCCTCTGCACCGTCGCGACCAACCAGCGGGACTTCGCCCCCTTTCTTTCGCAACACCGGAAAAACCTGACCACCGCCGAACTCGCCGAATGGGATTCGGACCTCGCTGCGGCGACCAAGGCTCTTCGCGCCGGGGATTTGCCCGCTGCGGAAAGCGCCTACCGCGCGGCCTATGCGATCGACGACCACCACGCCGAACTGGCGTTTCGCTTCGGGCGCTTTGCGTTGCAGATCGGCCGCGATCTCGATGCCCGCGATCTGCTGCAGCATGCGCTCGATTGCGATACCCTCCGGTTCCGTACCGACTCTGCCTTGAATCAAGTGATTCGCGATCTGGGCAAAAATGCTTCATCGCAACTCGAAGTCGTGGACCTGGCCGCAAAACTCGCCGCCCAAAGCGGGCATGGAATCACGGGGGATGAACTGGTCTACGAACACGTTCACCTCACCTTCCGGGGCACCTATGAAGCCGCGCTCGTCCTCTTTCCGCGGGTAATCGCCGATCTGACCAGGCGCGGTTTGGTCACCGGAGACGCGCCCGCACCGTTCGACTACGAACAGGCCAGGCTGCGACTGGGCTACAACATCTACGAGCAAGCCATGATCGGACAGGAGTTGCTCAATCGCTTCCATAAGCCGCCGTTCACCGGACAGGCCGATATTGCGTCACGCCAGCACACGTGGACCTTGCGCGCAGAACAGGCCGGCCAGTTGCTCAATCGCGACGACGCCACCGCAGCTCTGGCCGGTTTGGCAAAACGTGCGATCGAGTTTGCTCCCGAGGACTGGCTGCTGGCCCGCAACACCGGCGCGATGCTGGTCGCCCGGGGCGATCCCGCAGCCGCGCTGCCACTTTTGCAGCGCGCCAGCCAGTGGATCAACGACGACGTCGACACTTTGATCGCTCTTGGCCGGGCGCAGCAGGCTTTGGGTCAACTTCCGGAAGCGGAAGCGACTTTTGCCCGGGCCCGAAAACTGGAACCGCATTATCCAGGTTTGCCAGAAGCCAAACCGAAGAGCTGACGCCCCGCAATCTATGGCAAAACCAGCGACTGCTCGCCCGATTTAAGCGCGGTCGTTTTCCCGTTCCAGACAAACACGCCGGTAGTCCCCGCCGGGAGCGAAATTTTCGCCTGCAATCCGGAACCGTTGCGCGCGAGTGAAACGAGGATTTCTCCCTTGGGGTGCATCACTTTGCCTTCAGCCCGCTGCAAGGGGCCGAGGTGGGGCTCGATTCTCACGGTGGAAAAACCCGGCGACGCCGGTTCCACGCCGCAAACGGTTGCGAGCAATTCGTACACCGGCGATGCACTCCACGCGTGACAATCGGATCGCGTGGGATCCGGCTGTTCCGCAAACGTGGTGAGCCCCCGGGCGAGCATTCCTTCCCACGGCGCCAGCATCGTCAAATAGTCATCGCCCAAGCCCGCCTGTTTCATGGCCCGCAAAAGATAGAAACGAAAGTAGGTGGAACATTGGATCAATGAAGTATCGTGGGCCACCCGTCCGATCAGGTCGCGCGCAGCTTCGCCTTCAATGGCACCCGACAACACCGCCAGCACATTCACATGCTGGCTGAAAAGTTTCTTCTCCGGTGTATCCGCGAAGAGGCGACGCGATTCGTCCCAACACGACTGTTTCACCGCCTCGCGAAGTCCGGTGGCAAGTTTTTCGTAATGGGCCGCACGATCTTCGTGTCCCATGGATCGGAATAACTCCGCCGATCGCTGCAGCGTGCCGGCCAATTGCAGACTCACAATCGCCGAACCGCCCTGTTTGGCGCCGTCCGGCGAGCCCCCGATGCCCCGCTCCTCGGACCAATTCCATTCCTTCGTCCAATCGACAAACGTCCAGTAGGGTAGCGGGCCAAGCAGTCCGGTTTTCACGTCAACTTTGCCCTCGAACCACGCCAGCACCGCTTCCATCCCCGGCAGTCGGGCGCGAATAAACGCCTCATCGTCACGGTGCCGCCAGTAATCGTGCACCATGTCGATCCAGAACAACGAAAAGGTATTGATGAGCTGGGGGCTGATCGACGGATACCGGCTTTGGGTCAGACCTTCGGGAATGCGTGAGCGATCAAACAACTCGATCGCATTTCGCATCAGCCGGTCATCGCCCGAAACGTACAACGAAATCAGGCTTTGGATCCGCGTGTCGCCGATGTACTGCAACTGCTCGTAATACGGACAATCCACATAGGTCTCAAACGCGCACAGCCGCGCCGTACGCCAGCCCACGGTCCACAACTGCGCGAGCTTGGGATCATCGCTGCTGAAATGGGCATTTTCGTGAAAGGGATAACCTGTGAAAACGCCCTGCACGTCTTCAACTACGAGAGGCTCGTCGGTCGTTTCGACCTCGAGCTGAACGTAGCGATAGGTTCGAAAATCCAACGGAGCGAACCGGCGGTGGTCGGCGCCGTCGGGACGAAACTCATCCCGCACCCCCTTGATTTCCCGTCCTTCGATCTCGTTGCGATTTCCTTTTTGCCCGGCTTGGTCGAATAACCCTTCCGCATACGTCAGCATTACCCGACTGCCTTTGCCTCCGCTCACCGCCAGCTGGGGAAAGGCGTTGGTTTCGGATCCCTGATCGAGCAACACCGTTGCCTTCGTGTGCGCAGGCACGGCAAGCGGTGCCTTGCCCGCCACAAAACCGGGTGCCGGTTTCACGCCATTCGCCCGCCGCACCGAGGCAAAACGAATCGGTGTTTCCTCCATGAACGGAATGGTTCGGGGCGCCAGCCACCAGCTGACGTCGGTGCCCCAGCCGTCAGGCAAACCGTGGCCCAGCATTCGCGCCGGCGCCCAGGAGTGATCGTCAAAATCGACGTTTTCCCAACCCCAGGGATGACGCGCGGCGTCCACCCGATCACCCGGCCCCACGACAATGAAAGTCCGCAGCTGGGCTCGATCGTGCGGGACGGGCGCATAAGCCTCGTCCCGCGTCACTTTCCACGATCCATCGGTATCCACGATTTTTTCCGCTTCCGTGTCTCCCTGGAGCAGAAATCCCGTACGCAGCGTCATGATCGCGTACGGTTCGTCTTCGCCATAGCTCCAGACTTGGGCGGCAATCACGTTCTTTCCAGTCACCAGCAACGGCGCGAGATCGATGCTATCGTAACGCCACAGAGATGGGTCGCTTCTCTGCGGACCAAAGCTGACGGAGCGTCCGTTGACGAAGAGTCGGTAACGGGCATCACCCGTTACGTGGACGAGAAACCGGGCGGGCTTTTGCGCGAGCTCAAACTGTTTCCGGAAAAGAAAGACCCCGTATTCGTTCCTCGGCGCGTGAGGATGCATGATCCAATAGGCGGGCCAGCGTTCCTGCAGAAGCCGCGGTGCCACAGCTTCCAACCCCTGTGTGGGCGGCCCGGACAACCCGGCAAAAGCTTTCACCGCAATCAACCAAAACATCAGCAACCAGCGAAGCTTGGACATAAACATTAGGGGTAAAATTAGGCCCCGGAAAGGCACCGGACCACCCGGGCTACCAAAGCTCGTCGGCCTTTATCTGCAAACTTCAAGTCGTGGTTCCACACCTACGTTCCTCGAAAGATAAAACGGATTGTCCTTTCCCGGTTCGCCACAACTGACGGGCAATTCACCCCAGTTGCATTGCCTGAATCGGATCGCCCCGAACGCTTCGGCACACCCCAACTTTTGTCATGAAATTGTCCCCGTTTTTGTTTTTCGCTGTCCTGCTCGGTGGTCCGCTTTCCGTTTATGCCCAAACTGCCTCCGAAACGGTGACGCGCACCTATCACGTCCGGCAAAATGTGACGCTGTCAGACATCCCCGCCGGTGCGAAAACCGTCAAATGGTGGATTTCCATCCCGGACGATAACCGCGACCAGTCCGTGCTCGATTTTTCCGCGACCGCCGTACCTGGGTCGTGGCAGATCGTGACCGAACCCGCCCACGGCAGCCGGTTCATGGTCGTGGACGTAGCTGCTCCTTCTGCAAAATCCCTTGTCACCACGGTGGAGTTCACGCTTCGCCGGCAATCGGTTTTGGTCGACGTCGAGCCGGCCAAGGTAGGCCCCATTACTGATTCGTTGCGACAATTGCTCGCCGCGGAACTGAGCAAGGACGCCCCGCATATGCAGGTGACCCCGGAAATTGCCAAAATGGCCGATGAGGCGTGCGGGGCGGAAACCAACGTCGCGGTGCAAGCCAAACTCCTGCTCGGGAAGGTGGCTGATTTTGCCGATCACTATTCGAAAGACCCGACGAAACGTAAATTTAGCGTGGGCGATGCCAGCGACTGCCTGGCCAGCGCCGGTGGCACGTGCACCGACATGCATTCCCTGTTCATTGCCCTCGCCCGCTCCCGGGGCATTCCCGCCCGCTTGCAAATGGGCTATCGTCTCCGCGAGGCTAACGAGGGCAAGGAAACCGACCCCGGCTACCGTTGCTGGGCGGAATATTTCCTTCCCGGTTACGGCTGGATTCCCAGCGACATCGTCGAGGCCGATGACCCGAAAGGGCTGGGTCGCGCGCGCTGGTTCAGTGGACTGACGGAGCGTCGGCTCTGGCTGAATCAAGGTCGCGAATTCGATTTGCCCGGTCGCGCAGTTACGAGCCACCGCGTCAACACCATGATTATTGGCTATGCGGAAATTGACGGCGTCGAAGCCCGTGTGCTGCCCGAAGGAGAACTGAAACCTCAGCTTTCCCGTACCGTGTTCTATACCGAGGTTAAACCGGACAATGCTCCGGTGAAATAACACGCCGTTCGATCCGGCTGGTTGCAGAAGTGAATCCGACCTGATTGTCGCCAGCTGGCACACCGTCATGACTCGCGGGAACATGCCCGCGCACAGCGGCTGTTAAAGTCCGGCGGTCACGGAGCCGTTTGCGCACAACAAAAACGCTGACGGTTATCGCGTATCCGTTGCGACTGCACCTTGGGAGGTGGAGACGAATTATTTCCTCTCGTTTTTATTTCTATTTTAGCGAAGCGAACCGATCAGAGTAAAAACAGGATGAACCAAGGTCAGAATTTCACTGCGTTCTCGGATTGCACTATGCTGAAAGCATCCGCTTGTGGGCACAAAAACCTCCATGCATCCTTCGTTTTTTAATTCAAACAAGTTGCATTTAGCTTCCGGTTTTCAATCTTTTCACCTCTTCGTCTCACATAAGTTTCACTCTTCTGTTTTGTTACAGGAACTTTCTCGACTAGCGCAAATGGATGGACTCCCCTACCGCTCACCAGGGGCTGGAACGGTAGATGCTATGTCTCATCGGCGGGCCTCCGATGTTCTCACCCATCAGATTCACCGGAGGCACTCGCCTTCCTAGACCGTATCATTTCGACCGACTCCTTTCATGCTCGATCCAATTACACCACTTTCCGTCCGAGATGTCGGACCTTCGGAGGCTTCCCGGAAAGCCCCCCTCGTGGAAGTCAAGTATCCTGCCATCACGACCCCGGTGAAAGTTCGCCGGCCCTATGTTTACAAGACGACGATTACCTTTGGTGACACCGACCTTTTCCGAAGCGTTTATTTTCTCAACTACCTGAAAATCGCCGGGACCGTGCGCGAGCTCTGGGTGCGCGACTGCGTGCCTGACTTCAACCAACATCTGGACAATGGGCTGCTGCTGATCACGCGGAACGTGTCCTGCGACTACATCAAACCTCTGTTTGTGTTCGATACGATCCGTTGCGAAATGACGGTTGAGCGCCTCCGCATCACGAGCGCCGAACTCGTGTTTTCCTTTTTCAAGGACGGCACGGAAGACTTGCATGCGATCGGGCGGCATAAAATCGTTCTCGCGGACCGCACCCAAAAGCTATGTCCGATGCCAAAGGACATTTTCGAAGCGGCCAAACAAATCCAGTGGGATACCCCCGAACCGCAGCCACGAAAGACACTGCCGAAGTCGGCTCTCACCCGCTAAAGTTCACCGCTCCGCGGGTCTGTCGACCCACGAAAATCAGGACTGATGCCCAAGCTTCTCCAGCGAAAGGGTGACTGCAGCCGTACGATTTTCGACTCCAAGTTTCGCGAAGATACTCTCGAGGTGCTTCTTCACCGTGGTAAGCTGAATTCCCAGGATGATCCCGATTTCCGGATTGGTCTTGCCCTGAACCACCCACGAGAGGAGTTCCGCTTCGCGCGGCGTCAGGCCCATGGTCTTGGAAAGCGCTTCCGGGGTTGCATCGGCCACCGTGGAAACCCGGCCGGCTCCTGCCTGCTGCCGGCGGCGCAGTCGTGCTTTTACCGCCGTAAGCAATTCAGCCGGCTCAACGGGCTTAACCAAATAATCATCGGCGCCGAGGTTCATTCCGGTGCGCAAATCCTCCCGTTCTCCCCATCCGGTCAGGAATATAAAAGGCAGATGGGCGGTACCTGAATCCGACCGAAGTGATTCCAAAACCCGGTGTCCGTTCATCTCGGGCATTGTGATATCGCACAACACCAGGTCGGGCGGCTCCTTCTTGATCATTTCAACCCCTTCGCGGCCATTGCGGGCTTCCGACGTCTGATAGCCTTCCGACGCCAGCAATGTGGTCATGTGCTTGCGCATTTTTGCGTCGTCATCGATCACCAGGATTTTTTCCACACGGTGAAGTTGGCGGGGCGCCCGCTTAAAGTAAAGCGGACAGGCGCATTTTCTGGGTCAATGGGACAATGTCCCGGCGGCCCATGGTGAAACCGGTGTTTTTCGTGCATAGTGCGGCATCATGAACCACGCTCTGTTGCTACCCCTCGCATTGCTCGATCTGTCGCCCACCACCCAGTTGCTGTGCCTCATTTTTCTCGGTTGGGCTTTCCTTATGTTTGTGGTGTTCCGGATCGACGGCACGCGTGCCCGCTAAGCCTTTTTCACTGCCCCTGAAATTCATGACCGCCCACGAAATTCTTCTCTTAAAGGCCGCCCTTCACAAGATGGGACCGCAACTTGAGCAGGCCACCGGTACTTTTACGGAACGCTTGTTTCAACTTAATCCCTCCCTTGGGGATATTGCGGCGCGGGGTCGGGAGCTGCTCCAAATGATGGGAGCCGCCGTTCAAAACATCGGTCGGCTGGAACACCTGGCGCCGAGCGCGCGACAATTTGGTCGCCGCCACGCCAACGCCCCTATCCGCCAGCGCGACTATGATGCCATGGGCGAAGCCTTTCTGTGGTCCCTCGGCCGGGGTCTTGGGAAAGACTTTACCGGGGAAATGGAAACTGCCTGGGGCAAGGTCTACTGGCTGATGGCGGAAATCATCAAGTCCGGCGCCCGCGATGGCGCTGCCAGTATGAAACACCACCATTGGACCAACGGCAGCCTCGCCCACGGCGAGACGTAAAACTTTTCTGCAGGGTGTAACCGGAGTGTGGGCAGGGACGGAAGTCCGCCGTTGCGTGCACTCCGTTTGTGCTTATGCGATAGAGCCGAGATGTCCGATTCCACCCGACTTTCCCTTTCCGTGGATCAATTGCAGGCACGCCTGGCCGAAGCGGAACTGCAGCTGGCCCGGGCCGAGGAAGCCCTGCGCCAGGGCGAGGCCAGCCGCCGCGAATCACAGGATTTTTTCCGCAAAACCTTCCAGACCGTCCCGGCGTTGATGATCATCACCCGGCTATCCGACGGCATGATGCTCGAGGCCAACGCCGGCTTCGAACGCGCCTCCGGTTACACGCGGGCGGAAATCATCGGTCGTGGCACGGTGGAACTGAATCTCTGGGTTGAACGACATGATCGGAACTCTG
>JBEHXD010000185.1:0-9172 GCA_048498875.1 Verrucomicrobiota bacterium | reverse complement strand
CGGATAATCCGTGGCAGGATCCCCAATACGCGGTGCGGCTGGACCGGCTTCTAACGGAAATGATTCCCACTCCCACGTTGCATTCCGCCCAAAGCGCGGACCGTCCCTTCGATTGGGCGCGGGAGCAGCTGCGTCTGGGGCGTCCGGTCATGGCTCTTCTGCCCGAGGACATCTGGCAGGCCCTGCCGGCGGGTTTTCTGGCGACACATCCGTGGGATGGAGCAAAAGTGGGGCACGCGGTGGTGATCAACGGGTTTACCCTGGACGCCACCAACCCGCAAAAAAACACGTTTCACGTGATCAATTCATGGCGCGATCTCAGCGAGTTTGATGTTCCGGCGGATGTGTCCGCCAAAAAAGTGGTCGTCATCGAACAAAGCATTTCCCCGCGGGGTGAAGTGGAAGCTCCCGTCGAGCCGCTCGTCGTGCAAAAAATCACCCGGCTCAATCCTATGGGAAAACAATTCCTGTTCGCCGTGCAGACCAATCTGGGCGAACGCAAAGTCGTAGCCGCGGACGAATCCGCCGCGCGCCAGCTCATCGAGGAACGCAACCACCCTGCCTCAAAAAGAGGCGGCGAACCCACTCTGAACGATGCTGAACAAACGGGAAATCTGCTGATTCGTGCCCATGAGGAAATCAAACACACCATTCCTCCCGACGCGCAGGATGCCGTATTCGCCGACGTCGTTTCCCAGATCACCCATCAACCGAAAACCGGCCGTCTTCCGCGCGTTGAAGCGAGCGTCAAAAAAGAAAACGGCGGAATATTTTTTGTGCGGGTTTCCGCCAACCTGGTCCTGCAAATCAACGCGCAAAATGCCTCTGAGGCCTTGGAGCTTTCGGCGAAAAAACGGGATATTTAGGCTCTAGGGACGAGATTAACCGCCAGTGAAACTTGACTTACTGTGGGTGGGGTGGAACCCGACCTCCGGGCGGGTTTTTCACGCGACAGTTTGCATTCGCGAATTCCCCAGCGCGCCCGGAGGTCGCGCTCCACCCTCAACAAACCCCGGGAATATAAGCTTGAGAACGCCCATCGCCGCTCCAATTCAGCCGCGGCCTTTTACGGCTATGCCGGCATATTTCGCGAGCTCCCGATGGATTTTCGTCACGCGCTCGACCTGGCCTTTGGCCGGAAACCGCTCGTAGAAGCCTTCGTTTTTGAATTCACGGATCTGCTCCGTCCACGGCGCAAGTTTCGTCGCCCACTGATCCACCCGGCCTTCGATCAGATCCGCCGAAGTGACCGCCAGATCCGCACACACCCGGATCATCGCCTTCAGCGTAACTGGCTTGGTCACCATATAGTCGGAGTTCCCCCATGCCTCGCCCCAGACCCGTGCGCTGGCTTTGAAAAAGTCACGCAATGTCTCATAGTATAACGAGGCGTGCCGTTTGTCCGTGCCGTCGACCAGAATCTTCTTCCACTCGCGTTTGACCCAGCGATGAACTTCGTTGAAGAGCTCGGCCTGCAGAATCCACTTCTCCTGTTTGCTGCGCCCGCCCAGGCGGTTCACGCGATAACGCAGCGGACTGTCGTCGGAACTGTAGAGCATTTCGGCAATATGAGCCGCAAACCGGCGGTCGGGCTCCGCCCATGACACCTTTTCGTACAAGTCGACGAGATGACTCTTGTTGATGCGTGTCGGCGTCGAGTTGATGATGACAAACATCTCGGTCGCGAAGTCCTCGCTGCCACCATCGAAAATCACGCAGGGCACGCTGATGCTTTTCGCCTCATCGGGATGACTGCGCGCGTAAAACTCCAGCGCCGCAAGGCGGTGCTGGCCATCGATGATGAAAAAAGGTTCCGACGGTTCCTGCAATTTTCCCACACCACTCCCGTCGGTCCACGCCTCGAAATGCAGTTTTTGAGGTGTGAACAGAAGGACGGTACCGGGAATCGGCGGCTGCGTCACCGCCGTCTCGTAGAAGTTGCGGATGGCTTTCACCTTGGAGCGGGACATTTCGCGCTGAAACGCTTTGTCGCTCCGCTCGATTTTCGCGATGAAGGTTGCGACGTCGTCCTCAGCAGGAATTTCTTCCGGCGTAATACCCCCGCCTTCCTCCGCATAAAAGCGGCTCATAAAGCGCACCTTCCCGAGTAATTTTTCCGAGGAATAAGAGGCGAAATAGAACACGGCATCCTTTTGCCGAATCTGCGTGGCAATCATGGTCATGAGCGGAATGAGTTGATGTTCGAACACGATCGAAGCCGGTCGTGTGCCACCTATTGTGCCGCTTGTTGGGATTCCCGCAAGTGACGTTCCGATGACAAATGAGCGTTTTGCTTTCACTGCCGCGCCGAATGCCCGGCTGTCACACTGGTCACGAACTCCGTTCGAAAAGCCACTTGACTTTTAATATAGTTCATATGAGCTATTTCATATGAGCGACACTGAGAGCAATCCTTACGGTCTGTGGGAACTGGCAGTTCTTTCCTTGCTTCGGGAAATTCCCCTTCACCCCTACGAAATCCAGCGCCTGCTCAAGGCCCGGAAAAAGGACGACGTTCTCGTGCTGAAACGCGGTTCGCTTTACCACGCGATCAAGCGCTTGGCCGATGCCGGGCTGATCGAGGCCCAGGCCACCTCCCGCGAAGGCAACCGGCCCGAACGCACCACCTATGCGATTACCGATGCGGGACGCGAAGCTCTGCCCAAGTGGCTGAAACATCTCGTCGCCACCCCGCAGCACGAAAATTCCAGTTTGATGGGCGCGGTCAGTTTTCTTTTCCACCTCAGCCCCAAGGAAGCCGCCAGCGGACTCCAAAACCGGATGGAAGCGTTGCGCACCCAAATTGTCCTGCTCGACCAGCGCCTTGCCGAGGCCATGCCGCGCGTCGGTCGCATTCATCTGGTGGAATTGGAATACGCCCGCGCGATGCGCACGGCGGAACTGGACTGGGTCAAGGACCTCGCCACCGAGATTTCGGCCGGTCGCCTCACGTGGGATTGGGACAAAATCATGAAGGCCGTGCATCCCCCGGCCAGTGCCACCTCAAAACGAAAAACCAAATGAAAACGATTCACCGCTTCCTCATCGCCCTTCTCACCTTCAGCACCGGAGTACTTATGGCCCAGCCTTCCTCAAAAGACGTTTCGTCTCTCGCGGCCCCACCTTTGGGTCATCGCTTGGAATTGGACAATTCCCCCGTCGGCATCGCGTGGTTCATCCTCTATGGCCATGCCGGAGTGCCGGCTGCGCCGTTCATGACTCCATTACGCGACCTCGGCGCCACCTCGACGAAGATTTACCTGTTCTGGCAACAGCTCGAGCCCGAGAAAGGCCATTACGACTGGTCGGCTTCGGACGCTTTCGTCGCGCAGCTAAAATCGCGGGATGAAGCGCTCATCTCCCTCTTCTCCAGTTCACAGTGGGCGGTGAAACATGCCTCCAGCATGCTGCCTCCCTCGCCCGCCAAGGATCTCGATGACTATTACCGCCTCGTCCATGCCATGGTCAGCCGCTACAAGGGAAAAGTGCGCTACTGGCAGAATGACGCGGAGCCGAACAATCGCGTTTTTTGGGACGGTACCCGCGAAGAGTTTGTGGCGCAGTTGAAGGTATTCTACCGCGCGGTGAAGGACGCCGATCCCGACGCCCTGGTCGTCGTGGGTGGTTACGACGGATTGTTTGTGCCGCCCAATCTGCAACCCCTGCCCGGCCAGCGCACCGAGCCGTTTCCGCAGCAACAGGTCGCCCTGGAATTTTTTGACCACGTTTTTCGCGAAGCCAGCGACTCGTTCGACCTGTTCGATCTTCGCCTCTATGGCGATCCCTACACCATCGTGCCCCGTGTGGAATACATGCGCCAGCGCATGGCCGCCTGTGGCAAAGTCAAACCCACCATTTGCACGGAATATGGCGGTCCCGGACTTTTCGAATTCGCCGAAAACCGGGTTTATCGGTCGCTGGTCAGCACCTGGTCGCAGGCGGCGGCCACTCCGGACAAGACCGGCACTCCCCAAACGGACCAGCACAGCACCAACCGCATCGGCGAACTCTACGCCAAGATGTCGACGCTGCCGCCCCAGACCCAGATGTTCATGCAAGGCTGCTCCCCGGAGCTCGAGGCCAAGTACAACCGCATCCAATCGCGCAGCGTGGTCATGCGCAACGTCCTCGCTTTTTCTGCCGGTGTTCAGAAAACCCTGTATTGGGATTTGCTGTTCGCCACCGGACCGCGTGACGACCTCATGACTCTGATGTACGGAAAAATCGGGCTGATCAGCGTCGATAACGGCCAGTTGAATTATCACCCGACGGCCGACGCCTTCAAGCGCATGGGCCATGCGTTCACCGGCATTCGCGAAGTCACCCGGATTCCCGTGCCCGAACAGCCTTCGGTGTTTTTGTTCAAGGTGGAACGTGATGCCCGCGATCCTCTCTTTGTCGTGTGGGAACGGCGCGATGCCTTCAGCGGTGAAGACGCTCCTCCGATCACCGTGCACTGGTCCGCAGAGGGCAAATCCGTGAAAGCCGAGGACACCTTCGGTGCATCGGTGGCCGCGAAAATTGAGCAGGGTCAACTTACCCTGCCCGTCTCCCTCACGCCAATCTACGTGGAAATCGCCCGCTAAAATAAAACCACCAGGAACACCCACCACATGACCACGAACGAAAAACCTGCCTCAACCTGGAGTCTGTGGCGACCCTACGTGTTCGACGTCGCTGGGCCTTTTGTCGCCTACTTTCTGGTCAAAATCCTCGGCGCTCCGGCTGTGTGGGCGATGACCATCGCCGGGGTCGTCGCGGGCTTGAGTGCGGGTATCAACACGCTGCGTCGCGGCAAACTCGATGCCGTGGGTGCGCTGGTGCTCGCTGAAATCACCGTGTCCCTTCTTCTGATGATTTTCGTGCGGGACCAACGGTTGATGCTGATCCGTCCGTCATTTTATACCGCCATGGCCGCAGTCTTTCTCGTGAGTTCGGCTTTTGTCGGGCATCCGCTTACCTTTACCGGCTCGCGACAGATGGCGGCAGCGGGAGGTCCGGCCCGCCTGGCCGCGTTCGAACGCACGTGGGAAAAGTCCGCCGAATTCCGCCAGACCCATCGCCGCCTGAGTTTTTGCTTCGGGGTCGCACTCGCCTTGGATTCGATCCTGCGCATCGTCATCGTGTACCGCGCTCCGCTGGAACGTTCGGCGTGGCTCTCCAACGTGCCCCACGTCACCGCCATCGTCTTGATGGTGATCTGTAGCGCCATTGCTGGGCGAAAATTTGGCCGTCTCGTCGACGAGCAAATGTAATCCAAGTCTCGCGCGACCTAGCGTGAAAAACCCGCCGCGCTACCGGCCCGCTCCCTCTCTTCGCGCGAAGTCACCCGCACTTCCACCGAAGCGACCGCCGATTCCGGGAAGCCCGCTGCGAGCATCCGTTTTTTAAACAGGGAAATGCTCCGCGAACGCGCCATGCTCAGGAACTCTTCTTTCTCCGTCTTCGATCGACAGATGAACCACACCAGAATGTCATCGGGCGCCGTCGCCGCATCGACCCGGAACTCATAGTCGACCACCGCATGAAGTGACCCGCCCTGCTCGCGCACGAATTCGGACAGGCAATCGGATATTCGCTGAGTCCACTGGGGCTTGGTTGCAGGCATGCAAAACCACTGTGCTCCAAATCGCCCGATAAACAAGAATCATACTCGCCGGCCGCGCCACGAATCCGGGGGCTTCATTCGTCGAACAACGTCTCCTGATTGCCCAGGTTTACGCCTTTCACCGATTGGCCCAGCAACCGCCGTAGAGTCAGCGCCGCCTTGGGCGCGAAATCCTCCGCGTGGTTGTTTACACTCACGTGCACATCCTTGGCGCGGGTGGACAGGCTCTTGATCCGGGCAACGATTTCTTCCAATTCCCGCTCCGAATAATCGTAGTGATGTTTTTCTGCCGCGGTCTTGCCCTCAAGATAGTCAGGATTGCGTCCGTGCAACCGCATATAGGCCAATGCCCTGTTTGTCACTTCATCGAGCGGCGGGAGCACACTGGTGGCATCCAGCTTCGGCATGTCCAGTGCCACCCAAACCAGTTTGTTGCGCCGGAAGTAATCGAGGGTGCTGGCAAGCGCGGTCTCCTGCACCCACCCGCGATGCCGCAACTCCACCGCCAAAGGCCGCGGCGGGAGTTTTCCGATCAAATCGTCGAGTTCGTGCAGGCTGTGGCTCGCCGGCCCAAACGATGGCGGCAGCGTCAATAAAAACGCCCGGAGCTTGTCCGTCCGGATCAGCGGATCCACCGCAGCAGCGACACGCGCCAACTCATCGCTCGCCGTCGCGCGCGACGGATGCAGGGAGAAATTCTTGTGGAGCTTGAAATCGAAAACAAAACCGGACGGCGTTTGCGTGGCCCATTCCTGCATCTGCTTCGCGGAGGGTGTGCGATAATAGCTCGCATTGAGTTCCACCCGGTCAAACCACTGGCTGTACACGTGCAGCCGCTGACCCGCCGGAGATTTCTTCGGGTAAAGCACACCCACGTAAGCCGCATCCGCCCAACTGCCACATCCAATGTGAATCGCCATGAGTAGAGGTCCTTTGGAAATCGAGACACTGCTTGATGGGCACGGTTGCGAAAAACTGCGATGACGAAAAGCCGGTGGCGCCACCGCGGCCTTTTCCCCATTCAAGCCGGGTGGCGATCCGGCGAATAATGGAAATGCCGGTCCAGTAAACAGCGTTCGCCCGATGGCAAAAATTCGCGCCCACGGGCATGGTCTCAAGTTCCAGATGACCGGTCATGCACCATGACTGAAGCCCGCACGGCAATTCCTCGTTCCCCATGAAAATCCACCTCCGGTTGTGTCTCATTTTTTCGGCTGCTGTCAGCCTGTTGTGTGTTATTCCGCTTCACGCGCAATTCGTCGCCGTGGGGATCAATGATGGTTTTTGGAACAGCAGTGGAGGTCGCGGTGTTTTCGGATGGAGTTTCACCACCAACGCCACGCTCAAAATAAATTCGCTGGGACTCTACGACGTCCTCGCCCCGGTGAATGGCAGAGCGGCCGGGGACGGGCTGGCGGGGTCGCATCAAATAGGAATATGGGACCTCGCTGATCATTCCAGCCCGCTGGTTACTACGAGTATTCCGTCCGGCTCAGTCGCGGAGCTGGTCGACGGGTTTCGCTACGTGGATATCGCCCCGCTGGTGCTGGCGGCCGGCCATCAATACGCCATCGCTGCGTTGTATCACAACGACGACGATTTTCTCGGTCAGCTCAACAACCCAGCGCTAATCTTTACGCCCGGACCGGGAATTGACCTGGGCGATTACCAATTTGCGCGCGGCGCAACCCAGCTCGTGTTTCCTGATTCATCTGAACCTGGTCCGGTGTCGGGGTTCGGACCCAACTTCACCTACTCCCTCCTCAGCCCGGTGCCCGAACCTTCCACTTATGGCGCCATCGGAGCGCTTTCACTGGTTGGCGTGATCGCCCTGCGTCGCTTTAAAGGCAAAAAAATGCTCGCGTCGGTATAGCCAGCTGGACGATCACAGGTACTCGCAACGACCTCAGCCTCTTCCTTCTTTCAACGCCCCAACCAAGGGCGCATCCACACTGATCCGGTCGGAGAACCAGTTGGGATAAACTTCCGGCAGCGGTGCCGCGGCATCGAGGTCGGACACTTCCTGCGCACTCAGCTTCACCCGGACCGATCCGAGGTTGTCGTCGAGTTGCCTGAGTTTCGAGGCGCCTAAAATGACGCTGCTCACGGCGGATTTGGCCAGCAGCCAGGCCAGTGCCACCTGCGCCACACTGGCTTCGCGCTGGCCCGCCAAGGCCCGCAATCGGTCGACAAGCATGAAACCCTTTTCCTTGTCGAAGGGCAGGATGTCGAAACCCGAAAACCGATTGGCCGGATCAGACAGGTTTTCGCGGGTATACTTTCCGCTGAGAAATCCCGAGGCCAGCGGACTCCAGACCGTCAGCCCCAGACCATAGGTTTTCAGCATCGGAATCACATCGCGCTCCACATCCCGTCCGAGCAGGGAGTAATTCATCTGGGCATGGGTGAAGCGCGCGAGTCCCTGCGCCTTTGCATTTCCAGTGCGGCGGCGCCTTTCCACGCCGACCAGTTCGAGAACCCGATGTATCGTACCTTGCCGGAACGAACGACCGCATCCAGGGCCTCGATCGTTTCCTCGAGGGGCGTAAACGGGTCCTCCCGGTGCGCAATGTACAAATCGATCCAGTCAGTATCGAGGCGACGCAAGCTCTGCTCCACCGACCACAGGATGTGACGTCGCGAAAGTCCCGCCTGCGTCAGGGGCGCTCCAGAGCGGAATCCCACTTTCGTCGCAATCACGACGTCGTTGCGTCGGGATTTCAACGCCCGGCCGAGCAGGGTTTCCGATTCTCCACCGGCATAACCGTCTGCGGTATCGAAAAAATTGACTCCCGCTTCGAGCGACCGGCCCACCAATTGATCGGCCAGTTCGGCCCCAACCTTGAAGACGGCTCCGATGTCCTTGTTGCCATTTGTGAAAGTCATCGCGCCAAAAGACAGGCGCGATACGACGAGACCGGTGTTGCCCAATGTGGTGTACTGCATGGAAAAATTCAGGTTTTAGCGGACGCTTTATCACGCAGCCCACTTCAAACGAAAATGCAAGCCGGGCAAAACCGCGATTGCCGGGCAGGAAATCCGAAATATAAATCGGAGCCACCATGCAAATCCGCGTGATCACCACGGGCGGCACCATCGACAAAATCTATTTTGACGCGGCGAGCGCCTATGACGTCGGTGAGCCGCAGGTGGGACCGCTGTTCAAGGAAGCAAATGTGACCTTTTCCTACGAAGTGGAATCGGTGCTGCAAAAGGACAGCCTGCAGATGACCGCCGAGGATCGCGCCCTGGTGCGCGAGCGGGTGGCGGCGGCAAAGGAAAAATTGATCCTGATCACCCATGGCACCGACACCATGACCGAAACCGCCGCCGCACTCCGCGACATCGCCGGCAAGGTGATCGTCTTCACCGGCTCGATGGTGCCGGCCCGATTTCGCGCCAGCGATGCGCTTTTTAATCTCGGCTGCGCAGTCGGCGCGCTCCAAGTGCTGCCGCCAGGAATCTACGCCCTCGACGAGCTCGCCGAAGAGGCGGGCCGGGACGAGACGAGCGAGGACGTCGAGGAGCCGGACGACTCCGGCTCGGGTGAACCCCGCCGCTACA
>JBEHXD010000184.1:0-9240 GCA_048498875.1 Verrucomicrobiota bacterium | reverse complement strand
GCGCTTTGTCCGGTCATCATTGCGGCATACGCGAGCATGTGTTCGTTGTGCGCGTTGTAGGCGAGGATGAATCCGTGCGGCGGGCCGGCCACGGCCCGCACACGTTTGACCGCTTCGACGGCCTTCAGGTTGGCCTCGACCGCCTCCTGCCAGCGACCGATGCGAATATCGATGTGGGAAGGCATGTGCACATTGTGCGCGAGTCCCGGTTGCAAGTCGCGCAACCGGTCGGCCGCCGCGAGGGCGCGCTCAGGATGCGGCGAGGCTTCGACGGCGTGGATGTAGAGGTGGTTGGCGAACGGATGCGAAGGGTCGAGTTTCAACACGGCATCAAGGGTCGCGATGATTTCGTCCGTCCCGGGTTGGGCCTGGCCTTCGGAAGTCCACTGATCCCACGGGCGCAGATCCATCATGGCTTCGGCGAAAAATGCCCCGACGTCCGTATCCGTGGGATATTTTTTCCAGACCTCGCGCATGGCCTCGGCGTAGGCGAGATCGAGCTTGCTGCGGTCTTCCGGCTGGGGATTGGCGTAGCGTTTGGCCAGGGCGTCGATGAGATCGCGTTCGACCGGGGAGGCATTCTTCGCGTATTGCTTCGCGAGCGTAAGTTCAGCCCAGGCCAGTTCGGCGGCCGGCGGCGGCACGACGGGAAAATTGATGTGCGGTCCGCTGGCAAGCGCGATGCCCCAGTGGGCCATCGCACATTCGGGATCGAGCCGCGCGGCTTCCTGAAACGAACGGATGGCGGAGCCGTGATTGAAACCATGAAGCAGGGCGAGCCCCTGATCGAAGTAACGTTGGGCTTCGGGTGACGACGTGGTAACTTTTCGGGTGTGGTTGCCCAAGCCTTCGAACAAAGGCGGAGGAGTGGGCGTCGCGGCGCGGACCATCACGGGAGCTGCGGACAGCCCGATCATCAAACCGGCGAGGATGACGAGTGAAGTTTTCATGGGGAGAAAAGCATTCGGCTCCGCACCCATGCCGCGAACCACTGCGGTAGGCAAGCATGCCGTGGGTAACCAAGGGATGGGAGATGCGGGATTTGAGTATTATTCCCGGATAAGAGGGTGGTGGTGGGGTTAACCCAGCGCCAAAACGGGGCTCGTTTTGGACTTTGGCAGTTGGCCTTTGGGATTTTTTTGCCATCCGGCGAATCGTGATTGTGGTGGCCCGGCGGGAGCGTTTGCTCGTGGGATGAATCGAACCGACCGGCTTGTCGCGATGGTGCTGCACCTGCAGGGGCGGCGCGTGGTGCGGGCCGAGGAACTGGCGGGTCATTTTGAGGTGAATATTCGCACGATTTATCGCGACATCGCGGCGCTCGGCGAAGCCGGGGTGCCGATTTCCGGCGAAGCGGGCGTGGGTTATTGCCTGATGAAGGGTTATCAGTTGCCCCCGGTCATGTTCACCGCGGAGGAGGCCACGTCGCTATTTGTCGGAGGTGAGTTAGTGAAACAATACACCGACGCCTCCCTGCATACGCCCATGGTGTCGGCCTTGGACAAGTTGCGGGCGGTGCTGCCCCGCGATCGTCAGGATCACATCGAGAAACTCACCCAGCGTACGCTCGTGTACGGCCGGTCCGACCAGATGGTGCCCGAGGCGGCGGCGCAACGCTGGCTGCTCACCGTGCAACAGGGCGTCGTATCGCGACGGGTGCTGTCCATGGACTACCGCAGTCGTGGACAGGAAGTGGATACACCGCGGGAAGTCGAGCCCTTGGGCGTGGTTTTCTACGGGGGTTCCTGGTACCTGGTCGCCTGGTGCCGGCTGCGCAAGGACTACCGGCATTTCCGCGTCAATCGCATCCAGCGGTTGGAACTGTCACTGGAAAAATTTGCGGCGCACGAGGATTTCTCGCTGGAGAAGCACATGGAGGAATCGACGACGCGCGGCGACACGCAGCCGGTGCGCATCTGGTTTGCGACGCGGGTGCAGGAACGGGCGCGGCGCGAGAGCCAGGCCACGCTGATTGCCGGCGAGACGCGCGATGGCGGGGCGGTTTTTTCGCTCTACACCTGGTCGCTGGAATGGCTGGCGCGATGGCTGTTGTCGTTTGGCACGGACGCCGAGGCGATTGCCCCGCCGAAATTGTGCAAGTTGGTGAAGCAGGAAGCAAAAGCGATCGCGCAAAAGTATGCGGATGGCTAGGTTTGTTTTGGATAAGCTGCTAACCGATTTTAACGGGTGCCCCTGCTGATTCAAGTTGGCCACAAAAAGCACAGAAGACACAAAACGACTTTCTCCATTTTTGCGTCTTCTGTGCTTTTTGTGGCCAAATTTTCTTAATTCTAATCCGTTCCATGTGCTGGATACGTCGCGATGATTCGATTTGCCCGGGATTGTGCTGTGATTTTTTACAGGGACGTCCTGGCGGTCGCTCAATCAGCGATTTTTTACGGGATTATCCGCGAAAAGTGTTGGCCGTTTTCCTAAAAACCGCTGAGATGACTTTCCCTCACCACCTTGAAGACCGCACCCCATGCTTCCGCCATCATCGATGGCACGCTTTGCCAGTTGAATGATCGTGGTCTGCGCGCAACCGAATGTACCCCGCTCGGATCTGCGGTAGTGGAGTTTCGGCAGGGGCCGCTTTGCTTTTACGTGCGCGAGCACTCGTACGGTCTGCTCCCGGGCCTGGCGAATCTCTACTGCCTCGATGGCGGCCTGCGGTTGCGCTGGATTGCCTCGTGGCCGTTGGGCGATGATCCCTGCGCAGCGATCTTGGGTGAAGAGCGGGACGGATCGGTGCTCGTCACCCGCAGCGCATCCGGTGCGATTGTGAGGTTGAGCACGGTCGATGGCCGGACGCTTTCATTTGTATCCGTGGCGGAAGCGGCGGGTTGAGATCCTTGTCGCGGAGTGCGATATTGTTTCCGCGGCGTTTGCGGTACTTGCAATATTTTTGCGCGGATAAAGGAAATCACCGCTGAAGAATAGGGGATTTGCTTACCGGATTTATTTTTACCTCCTGACATAGGGCTGTCAGGAAAAGAGCGTATTATCCGCGCATGACTTCTTCGACTGCAGTTCGCGTAGTTGCTTTTGCGTTCACGGCGTATCCGATCACCGATCTCGCCCGGGCCCGGGCTTTTTATGAAGGAGTCCTCGGACTCAAGCCATCAACGGTGTGGGAGGGAGACGGGAAAGGCTGGATTGAATACAGCCTCGGCGACTCAACCCTCGCAATCAGCAACGGCGGAGGCGACGATTGGAAACCCTCCGCGCAGGGAGCAAGCGCGTCACTCGAAGTGGCGGATTTTTCCGCGGCGGTGGCGGCGTTGCGCGAAGCGAAGACGAAATTCGTGAGCGAGCCCATGGAATTTCCCTCGTGTCATCTGGCGGTCTTTCAGGACCCGGATGGCAATCGCCTTTTGATCCACAAAAAGAAAAGCACGGCCTGAACAAGACCGTATCCCGAAATCCCCGACGCGAGACCGCCATGAATATTCTTACCCTTACGATCACGGTTTCCGCTCCGCGGGAAATGGTTTTTAACTTTCTGGCCGACGTCGAGAGCCTGCCGAAATGGTCGGGCGGCTATTGCGAAAGCATCGCACTGCGCCGGGGCGGCTGGTGGGCTTTCACCGCCGATGGCGAGCAGGTGGTGTTGATCGATGCCAACGCCGACGCGGGCGTAATCGATGTGCATGCCGGACCTTCACCCGAACGGATGACGCTCACGCCAATCCGGGTCGTGGCGCTTTCGGCGCGGCATACGCTGATCAGCTTTGTGCTGATCGAAGCCCCCGATCGGGAGCCCGGGGTGTTCGAGCGTCGCTGTCGTATCTGGCGCGAGGCGGTGAAAGGGCTGTTGAATCGTTTTGGTGGCGGTGAATTGCACACACCGGATACAACCCCGCAGCTGATGGAGCTCGGCTTGAATTGAATCGCTGGGTCTGGCGGTAGGGCGCTTTATCCCTAAAGCGCCGAGCGCTCGCCCGCGATGTTATTATCGAACGCCCAAATTCCCCGCGATCATCCTGAGCGGCGGATTAGGGATAATCCGCCCTACCTGGGGATGATCCCGCCCGTCGATCAAACGGGCCGATCCGAATCCTCACGCTTCCCGCGATTCCTCCGGCAACCAGACGGCCCAAATGGTCGCGGCCAGTGCCAGACTGCTGGAGTAGAGCAACGCCAGGCGGAAGTCATCGACCGGGGCTAGCCAGCCGAAGACGATCGAGGCGATCGCAGCGGCCATGCGGCCGATGTTGTAACAAAATCCCGCGCCGGTGGTTCGCAGCAGGACGGGGAACAGGGGAGGGAGGTACATCGTAAACAACCCGAAAACGCCGGAGAAAAATCCGACCAGCGGCACCCAGAACCAGGCGAGTTCGCCGAAGCCGCGCGGCACGATAAACGCGCCCGCCATTCCGGCGAACAGGGCGGCGAACATGATGACAATCGCCCGCCGGTTTCCCAGTAGCTTGGCCAGCCAGCCGGCGAAATAATTTCCCACGATCGATACCGCGATCATCACAAAAAAGGCCGCGGTGACCAACCGGGTCACTTCCGTGGGTGAAGTGCCGGCATCGACGAGGAGTTTCCGCACGTGTTGCGCCTGCCAGAAAATGAACAACCACCACGCCGAAAGGCTGAGCGCGCATACGGCCAGGGTGTTCCAGGTGACGCGGGCCACGGTGCCGCGAAACAAGTCGCGCAACCGCGGCTTCGAGGTCGAGCCGGCCTGCGCGTGCTGCCATGCCTCCGGTTCCGGCACCTGCCGCCGAATCCAATAAACCATCAGCGCCGGAAGAATGCCGATGAGAAACACCAGGTGTTCCGGCGAAAGCCGCGGGAGGAATTGCTTCACCGCCAGCACGAGGCTTTGCCCCATGCCGGGATGTTCGGTCGCGACGAAGAGCTGCTGAAGCCAGGGCATGATCAGCCACACCAGTGCGGAGGCGAAGAGAATGCCGATGTTGACGCCGCTTTGCAGCACCGCGGCAATCCAGGGGCGCCATTTTTTTGGCCACGTTTCGGAAAGAAGCGAGGCGCCCACGGCCCATTCGCCACCGATGCCGATGGCTGCGACGAATCGGAAAATGGTCAGCTGCCACCACGTTTGCGCAAAGGCGCAAAAGCCGGTGCAAAGGGCGTATGTGAGCACGGTGAGAGCCAGCGTGCGACTCCGCCCCAAACGATCTCCGAGCCAGCCAAACACCGCCCCGCCGACCGCCCATCCAATCAGAAACGCCGCCTGGATATACGCGCTCTTCTCTTTAACCGCCGGATCGGATGAAGACGTGGCGAGCAGGTGAAGCACGAGTGGACCTGCGACGAGAGTGTAGAGGTGCAGCTCAAGTCCGTCGAAAAACCAGCCGAGCCAGGCCGCGATACCGGATTTCCATTGATGGGAGGATATTTCGCGGAGACTTGTGGCCTCGCGAACAGGGGTGGGATCCATGCCGCGCGAGCGTGTCGCAGCCCGGAAGCGGCGCCAGCCTGAATTATCAGGCGGGGCTTCTCGTTACAGCGTCGGAGTTCCCTCATGCGTGGGCACGCGTGCGCCAATCGCTATTTCTTAGCCTCCGCCAAAAGGGCGTCGAGATCGAGCGGTAGCGTCGTCATCGCCAGGTTGCCCTTGGCATCGCGAGGCCATTGTTCCTTCGGGCGATCCCAATAGAGCTCGACCCCGTTCTGATCCGGATCGCGCAAATAGAGCGCCTGACTCACGCCGTGATCGGAGGCGCCGTCCAAGTCGATTCCGGCATTGACCAACCGGAGCAGGGCGTCGGCCAGTGTCTGTCGCGTCGGATAGAGAATGGCCGTGTGGAAAAGACCGGTGCTGCCGCGCGGCGGAGGCGATCCCCCGAGGCTTTCCCATGTGTTCAAACCAATATGGTGGTGATAGCCGCCCGCGGACACAAACGCGGCCTGTGCGCCATAGCGTTGAATGAGTTCGAACCCGAGCACCCCGACGTAGAAATCGAGCGAGCGTTGTAAGTCTGCGACCTTCAAGTGGACGTGACCGATGCGGACGCCGGGATCGATGGGAGGATTGTTTGCTGGCATAAAACCACCCTAGTCGGCTGTAAAAAAATGGCAATTCACCCACGGTATTCGAGCAAGATTCCCCAAAGCGTCGATATACAAGATACCCCCAACAACCCCTCTCATGGCCTGTCTTGATCCAGTCGTTTTTCGTGAGCTCCCCGTGATCCAAAAAGTGATCGACGACGAGACATGGTATGAAGGCGAGCGGCGCGGCTGCTATGTTTCCCCTGACGATCCCGTCGTGCGGGAAAATGTCTGCCAGGTGATTTTGCGGATCGGTCGCGAGCTCCGGGAACGGTTTTCCGCGCAGGTCGACGCCCAGTCAAATCCGGTCCTCACGGTCAGCCACGATCAGGCGGCCTGATTTTTTGCAGGACCAGATCGGCCGGGCGGTGCTTTGGCCGCTCAGGTCTTGGCGCTGTTGTCGCAGGTAATGTGGGTGCGACGCCGCATGGCGGTGTAGTTGCGGATCTGGGCAGCGTAATTCGGGTTAAATTGCAGCCCCGGCACCTTTTGCGCATGGCGTGAAGCGAACTCTTCCGCTTCCGCCGCGGTAGCGATCAGCAGCAGAAGTTCCGCCCGTCCCGAAAGGCGCTGGCGTGGAAAATCCGCCTGGGTCGCCAGCCAGCGAAGGGTCTTTTGGAAAGGTGTCGGTTCAGTTTCACTCACGCCGACATGTTGCAGGGAACGGGCGGGCGGAGTCAATTCCTTGGAAAACCGCACTCCGGCCCCATACGGACGGTCCGCTAAAATCAAATCCGGGCGGGATTGCCGCGATGTCCCGGCGTCGCCAAATCTGCCTGCGTTCTGACTGCATGAAATTTTTCACGATCCTGCTTTTTAGTGGAATTTGTCTCGCCCGGACCGGCGCGGCGGGAGTGGCATCCGCCGGCGTTTTTAATGTGCGCGATTTTGGTGCGGTCGGGGATGGCGTCGCCCTGGACACCGATGCGATCAATCGCACGGTGGAGGCGGCGAGCGCGGCTGGCGGTGGAATGGTGCGGATTCCTGCAGGCACTTATTTGAGTTTTTCCCTCCACCTCAAAAGCAACATCACGCTCTCGATTGAGGAAGGAGCGACGTTGGTGGCAGCGACGCCCGCGCCGAATTTTGGAGCTTATGATCTCCCGGAGCCGAATGAATGGGGCGAAAAATTCCAGTATCAGGATTTCGGCCACAGCCATTGGCACAACAGCCTGATCTGGGGCGAAAATTTGGAGAATGTTTCCATTGTCGGCCGCGGACGCATTCACGGCAAGGGACTCGCCCGGAATCTGGGTACCCGTCGCTCCGATGGCCCGAATGGCACTTCTTCGGCAGCCAACCCCGCTGTCGGTACAGGCTCGCTTGCAGGTTCGCCATCGGGTGGGCCTGCGGGTGCGCCGGCATCTTTTGGCAATGTCGCCGGCCTGGGCAACAAGGCCATCGCGCTCAAAAATTGCCACGACGTGACGATCCGCGATATTTCGCTGCTCAGCTGCGGCCATTTTGCCGTTCTCGCCACCGGCGTGGATCGGCTGGTTTTGGAAAATGTCACGGTGGACACCAATCGCGACGGATTCGACATCGATGCCTGCCGGCAGGTCACGGTTTCACGCTGCCGCGTCAACACGCCGAATGACGATGGGATCGTGTTGAAAAGTTCCTATGCGCTCGGTGGGTTTCGCGACGTCGAGGATGTGCGGATTGTGGATTGTGCGGTCAGCGGCTACGACGTGGGCACGTTCCTCGATGGCACCCGGAAAACCACGATGGAGCGGGCGCCGGATCGCGACGGACCGACGGGACGGATCAAACTGGGCACGGAATCGAGCGGGGGTTTCAAGCGCATCACCATTGCCAACTGCTCATTCGAACACAGTCGTGGCCTCGCGCTTGAAACCGTGGATGGCGGCACGATCGAGGATGTGACTGTTCAAAATCTGGTCATGCACGATATCGTGACGTCACCGATCTTCCTTCGTCTCGGCAACCGCGCCCGGAGTCCCGCTGGCACGCCAGTGGGAGCCATTCGGCACGTGAAAATTACCGACGTAACCGTGACCGATGCTGACGCCCGGTATGCGTCGATCATCGCGGGTCTGCCCGGTCATCCGGTTGAAGAGGTTCTGTTGAAAAATATCCGGATTCACTACCGCGGCGGATTGACGCCGGAGCAGGTGGCCCAGCAACCGGCTGAACTGGTCAACAGTTTCTTTTTGCGCGGACCCGGACTCACAGGGCCGCGTGATCCATTCGCACCACCCGAACAGGAGAAAGCGTATCCCGAACCGAGCATGTTTGGATTGCTGCCCGCCTATGGGTTTTTCGTCCGTCATGCCAAAGGACTGACGGTGGAAGACGTGACGGTAAGCTACGCGCGGGAAGACCGCCGTCCGCCGGTGGTCTTGCAGGACGTGGACGGGATCCGGTTCGTCAGATTCGAAGCGCAGCGCGCAGAAAAGGTTTCCGCTTTTGTGCTCAAGGATATCCGTGGTTTGGAGGTAATCCACTGCGCGACTATTCCCGATCACGAGCGTGCCGACGTGCCATCGGGTACTTGGTGAGCGGCCCCTTGTTTCCTGAGACGTCGAGCTTAGGGTTGCACCGGGAGCTGGGAACCCTACTTTGATCCCTTCCCATGGCGCTTCTCAGTCTTCTCGATGTTTCGCAGGCATTCGGCGGTCCGCCGGTGCTTGATCATGTCAATTTCCAGGTGAATACCGGGGAACGCCTCTGTCTGCTGGGGCGCAACGGCGCGGGCAAGTCGACGCTCATGAAACTGATCGTGGGTGAAATCAAGCCCGACAGCGGCCAGGTTTTCCGCCAGCCGGGCGCGCATTTCGCGCGGTTGGTGCAGGATGTGCCGACTGATCTGAAGGGCACGGTCCACGATATTGTCTCGGCCGGATTGCGGGAAGGCGGCCCGCACGAAGAGGACTGGGAACGCGAGGTGCGCCTCGAGGATTTGATGGCGCATGTCGGTTTGGATCCCACCGCGGAATTTTCCGCGTTGTCCGGCGGACTCAAGCGCCGGGCGTTGCTGGCGCAGGCGCTGGCGAGCCGGCCGGATTTGTTGTTGCTCGACGAGCCGACGAATCACCTCGATCTCGCCTCGATCCTCTGGCTGGAGGAATTTCTTTTGCAGGAAAAAATCGGGCTGTTCTTCGTCACCCACGACCGCGCGTTTCTGAAAAAACTCGCGACGCGAATCGTGGAGCTGGATCGCGGCGTGATCACGAACTGGGATTGCGATTACGA
>JBEHXD010000183.1:0-9285 GCA_048498875.1 Verrucomicrobiota bacterium | reverse complement strand
ATCGCCATAGACTGCGGACATTCCGTCCTGCCGCAGACGCTGCACGGTCTCAAGGTTCAGTTCCACGATGGTCGGCTCGATGTTGTTGTCGCGCATCAGGCGGGCGACGGTCTGGCCAACGGGACCGTAGCCGACGACCACGGCGCGGTGCTGGCCGGAAGGATGCGGCTGCGGCAGGGCGCGCGCTTCCGCGGGAGCCTGCTGGCGCACGAGCTTCGCCAGCCAAGGCTGGCGTCTCACCCAGCGTTCCACCGGGTCCACCATGCCGTAGAGCAGCGGATTGATCGTGATCGAAACAATCGCGGCAGCCACGATGATGTTCGAAACTCCGTCCGGCAGGATTTTCAGCTGGCGGCCCATGGTGGCGAGAATGAAGGAAAATTCGCCGATTTGCGCGAGTGCGACGGCCACCGAGAGGGCCACGCGGAAGGGATATTTCATCAGGATTACCAATCCGAGCGCTGCGGCGGGTTTTCCGATCAGTACGATGGCAAGTGTGGCGAGCACCATTTGCGGCGATTGCAGCAAAACACGGAAATCCACCAGCATCCCGACGGAAACGAAGAACAACACCGCGAAGGCGTCCCGCATCGGGAGCGCGTCGGTCGCGGCGCGCAAGCTGAACTCCGAGCGTCCCACCACCATGCCAGCGAGAAATGCGCCGAGTGCCATCGACACGCCGAACAAGGTCGCCGATCCCACCGCGATGCCCAGCGCCACCACGAGGACGCCGAGGGTGAAAAGTTCCCGGGAGCCGGTCCGCGCGATATAGCCGAGCAGTCGGGGAATCACCCAGCCACCGGCGACAAAGGTAAACACGATCAGCGCGACGATCTTGGCGGTTGCCGCACCCAGCGAGAGCCATAAGCCGCCACCGGTCTGCGCGCCCTCGCCGAACAAGGCCGGCAGCACGACGAGCACGAACACCGTGAAGATGTCCTCGACGACCAGCCAGCCCACGGCGATGTGCCCCGTGGGCGTGTGCAGCTCGTGATGATCCACCAGCACCCGCATCAGCACCACGGTGCTCGCGACGGAGATCGCGAGACCGAAAATAATTCCGGCGGACCAGGTCCAGCCGAACAAGTGCATTACCCCTGCGCCCAGCGCGGTCGCCACGAGGCTTTGAAACACCGCGCCGGGGACCGCGATGCGTTTCACCGCGAGCAATTCCTTGAAATGAAACTGCAGGCCCACACCGAACATCAGCAGGATGACGCCCACCTCCGCCAGCTGATCGGCGAGACCCTGGTTCACCTCGAATCCGGGCGTGTGCGGCCCGACCACGATGCCGGCCAGCAGATAGCCCACGATGGGAGAGAGTCCGAGCCGGTTGGTGATCAATCCAAGCGCAAGCGCGGCGATCAAACCGCCAGCCAGAGTAAGGATGAGATCCAGGTGATGCATGGGCGAAAGTCTGCGCGGAATGGCGTTTCGTTCCGAACGGGACGACCTAGCGGACACCGTCAAATCAGTCCGGTTGCAGGAAACGTTCAAGCTTTCAGGGACCGAGCGCGGAGCGCGGAACGCCGAATGCTGAGCGCTGAGCGCTCCGGAAATTGCGGCCGGGTTGACGGGAGTTTGATTTGTGGCTTCCCTGTTCGCATGGGTGTTCACATCTACCGCTATGGTGAGGCCGGCAGGAAGAAGGGGCTTTTTGTGGGAGCGACCCGCTATTTGCCGCGGGGGGTTCGTCGGGAGGATTATGCCACGCGGGGTTATTTTGATGTGTGGTTTCCGCTGCTGGCGCCGAGTCCAGCGTTGATGAAGGGATTTCTCGCAGGCCGGCTTTCTTATGCGCAGTTTGGACGGAAATACCGGACGGAAATGAATTCCCCGGAAGCCCGGCAGGCGATCCGGCTGCTCGCGGCGACCGCGGTTCAGCTGCCGGTGCATGTCGGTTGTTTCTGTGAGGATCCGGCGCGGTGCCATCGCTCGCTGTTGCTAAAGCTCATCCTGGCGGCGGACGATGCATTGCCGAAGCGGGCCGGTGCGCCCGGGATGTTTTCCAGTCCGGCGTGTGCGATGCCGGAGATTGAAGATTGACGTCGGTGCGGATTCCACCGGCACCGGACCTGTGGCCACTGGGTGAATTTCCGCACGCTGGCACGACAGCCGCGATTGAAAACAGCAGTGGTTTCGCCGGCCCTGCAATTAGATGTAGAGGAAAACGTAGATCGTAAAGGCGAGGGCTCCGAGGCCGGCGAAGGCGGCGAGCGACCAGAGGAAATTGCGTTTGCGTGCGGCGATGGCAAAGGTGGCGATGATCACCGCGGCCTGCGCGGCCAGCATGCCATAGAAGAAGCGCTGGCTGCGGGTGTGATGGCGCTCTGCCGACAGATTGCTTTGCCGGACCTGCAGTTCATACAAATTCGCGATGGTTTGATTAAGCCGCGCCTCGGCATCGTAACGCATCGATGAATAGCGCAACCGCAGCACGGTAAAATCCTGGATCAGCGGACGTGGGCCGCTGCCGGTGGGATCGAGCAAATCGCCGAGCCGGTCCCCGCCATCGACGACCGGTTTGAGCAAGGCATCAAACGCCCGGGCGTGATCCTGCGCGCTGCGGAGGGCGGCGGCGACGAGTTCCGGTTTGGCGGCGGTCAGGAGCGGATTGAGCTCCGCCGCCGGTTTTGCGCCATCGATTCCATTGAGTGCCGCCTTCACGGCAGGGTCGAAGGCAGGGGCTTTGGCCTGTTCGGGCAAGTGGCCCGCCAACAGCAGGGCGAGCGCAGACTGCACGGGAGCCGGATCGGGCAGGGTGGCGGCGAGTGCTTGCAGGCCCGCGGTATCGATCGGGCGGTCGCGATTGTTTTCCACGACGTCCAGGGAGCCGGACTGAATGGCGCTGCGCAGTTTTTTTGCCTGAAAAAAGCCCCACTGGTCACCCGCTTTCGACTGCTGCTGCGCGGCGAGTGAGCGATCGTATTGGGCCTTGGTCATCTCGCTGCTGGCAAGCCCCGCCAGCATGGTGGCGATCACGGTCATGACGACCGGTGTCATGGTCAGCACCTTGCCCCAGAAAGTGGGCGGGACGTTGGATTTCAGCTCGGCGGGAATTTCGCTTTTCACGGACGGACTCTTTTGTGTTCACACGTCGCCAGGCGAGCTGAAACCAAAGGAGACCCGCGGGCCGGCGTTCAGGGGAGAAGCCCGCCCGGGCGGATACAGCGGCTGGAGTGAAACCGGTAAATGCCTGGTCAAACGGGGCTCGCGTCAAAAGGAGTCTTGGCACGGCCGGGGCTTTAGGTTGTTTTACGACGCGGGCTTGAACCAACGAATTTCAGCATTAGCGAACCTGACCTTGATCGTCTCCCTTTAACCATGGCTCACGAAGCGCCTTTTTATGCGGAAAGCGGACCCTCTTTTTTGCCGATGCTGGGGCAGTTGCTCTGGATTTTGCAGATCGCGTTGATCATTCACGTTTATCGCACCGGCCGACCTTATTGGTGGACCTGGGTGTTGCTGATGGCGCCGGGAATCGGCGGCCTGGCTTATGTGATCGTAGAGCTGTTGCCGGGATATCGTTCGCCTACGGGGTTCTGGCATTCACTCAAGCCGCAAAAATGGCGGATCGCGGACAAGCGGGAGCAGTTGGAAGAATCCGAGACTGTCGACAACCGGCTGTCACTGGCGGAGGAATTGTTCGAGGCGGGGGAATTTGCCGAGGCGGACGCCATCGCGAGCGAGTGTCTCAAGGGTGTTTTTCAAAATGATCCACGAACGCTGGTCGACGTGGCGAAATACAAGATCGCTTTGGGCAAGCACGAGGAGGCGTATGCATTTCTCAGCCGGGTTGATACCACGAGAAACCGGATGCTCGCGCTTGAGCACCAGGTGATGCGGGGAGATTGTCTGGCCGCGCTGGGGAAATACGCCGAGGCGGAGGAGGCGTATCAAAGCGTGATCGGTTTTTTTATTGGTGAAGCCCCGCGGGTGGGACTGGCGCAGATTTACGAGAAGACGGGGCGGGCTGACGAAGCCATCGCTTTGTGGAAGGACATCCAGAAGAAGTTCCGTCGAAGCAGTCCGGCGTGGCGCCGCACCGAGCGGAGCTGGTACAAGCTCGCAAAGACCAAGCTGGAAAAGAAAGCGGCGTGACCAGGGTTGAGCAGGGAGAACCGCCCTGTGGAAAGTGCGTTTGGCGGATCTGGAGGGACTCGAACCCCCGACCCCTTGGTTCGAAGCCAAGTGCTCTATCCATTGAGCTACAGATCCAGTTCACTGCCTTGGCTAACCGGAAATCACGCATGGGAAAGCAAAATTTCCTAGCCCGCAAAAGCAGCTGATTTTAATTGCCCACGAAACACACGAAAAGGCAGGAAATAAAGGTAGGGGCCGATGCCCCCATCGGTCTTAAGGGTTCACGTGGTGGATACGAAAAATTTGCGTGATTTGCTGGAATCACAAACAAGGCCGATGAGGGCATCGGCCCCTACCGGCGGCCGGGTAGGTTGCGAGCTTGCTCGCAACGTGGCGCGGCGAGCGCGCCACCTACGGGAGAGAATCCTGCGCAAAATCCGCAAAACAGATTTTAAAGATGAGGTTGGAGTTTGTGAGTGATCTTCGGAATCATTTTCTCGATGACCGAGGATTCAGTAATGCCAACAGGTTCACGGGAGGTGCACTGCGCCGACGCGATGCCGTGGATGAAGGAGCGCGGGGTTATCGCCGGGGCGTGTGCGGTGACTTCCCTGCCGGATGTTTCGGAGGTGAATCTCCCGCTTGAGCGCTGGCGGAGCTGGTTTCTGGACGCCGTGGCTTTGGTGATTGAAAGCATCCCGGCGGAGAGCGCGGCGTTGTTTTTCCAGTCGGACATCAAACGCGAGGGCGAATGGATCGACAAGGGCGCACTGGTGGCGCGGGCGGCGCAGGATGCCGGCGCGAAAATCCTGTTTCACAAAATCGTGTGCCGGCGTCCGCCGGGCATGCTGACGATGGGGCGTCCGGGCTTTACGCATTTGATCGCGGTTTCGCGGGCGATGAAATGCCCGGACGTATTGCCCATCCCGGACGTGATCGTCGACGCGGGCCGTCAGCCCTGGGTGCGGGCGATGGGCGTGCGGGCGGCGGGATATGCGGTGCAATTTGCGCGTGACCAGGTGAAGGCGCGGATCGTGTTCGATCCATTCTGCGGCGTGGGCACGGTGCTCGCGGTGGCAAACGCGATGGGATTGAACGCGATCGGTGTCGAAAAGGCGCGGAAGCGTGCCGAGCAGTCGCGGAAATTGCAGGTGTGGGCGGGGGAACTGCCGGCGGCGCGGGTCGATCCGGCGGATTAGGGATAGTCCGCCCTACCAACTGAAAGAAACACGCCCGCAATCGTCATCCTGAGTGCCACGGAGGATCCCTGGGGATGAATGTCGTCGAAGCGGGAGATTCTTTACTGCGGTGTATGGGATTCAAACCAACCCGCCCGGAGGTCGGGTTCCACCTGTTGCGCCGTTTTCGTTCATGACGACAGAAAGCGTCCACCAGTAGAACGACGGCAGTTATCGTGTTATTTCGTGGTGGCGGTCACCGTTGCCGGCGCGCGGAAGGAACGTTCCTCCTTGTCCGCGGGGTCGGTTGACACGGGTTGGTCGCGCCAGAGCCAGCGCATCATCTCGGGGAAAATTGCGCCGCCTTGTTTCTGGCCGTGATTGCCGATGCCCCAGACGTAGTTCACTTCGTACCCTTTTTTGGTGAGCGCTTCCATCAAGCGGACGTTTTGAAAAAACCAGTCGCGCTTGGGATTATCGGGGAAGCGGTTGTCGTTGCGCCCATCCTGCATGAAAATCCGGATCGGCTTCTTTTCGCTCTCGGCGACGAGTTCGGGATAAATGTATTCGCCACGGATGTCCGTATAACTGCCGACGAAGGTGATGACTTTGCGGAAATCATTGGGCCGAAACCACGCGGTGGCAAACGCGGCGCATCCGCCCGAACTTGAGCCCATGATGCCATGCAGTTCCGGATCGGGGGAGATGTTGTAGTCGCGTTTCACCGCCGGCAGGAGTTCCTCCACCACGACACGGGCGTATTTGTCGGTGGGCGGATTATATTCGTCGGCGCGGTTGGTGGTCCGGTCACCCCAGTCGTGCGGGGTCGGTTCCGGCTGGTCGGGTCGGCGTCCCGGATTGATAAACACCCCGATCATCACGGGAATTTCGCGACGATAGATCAGGTTATCGAGCACGTGTTGCGCCAGGACATCTCCCGGTTCGGCCATCATGGCCTGTCCATCGTTGAAGACCATGACTGCGGTGGGCTTGGCCGGGTCGTATTGCGCCGGCACGTACACATAATAGGTATGCTGAGTCCCGGGAAAAATGGTCGAGGGAATGATTCTGGCTTCGGAAAATTTCCCCTGGGGCACGCCTTCCATGGCTTGGGAATCGTGACCGAGCTTGTAGTACGAATCCATTTTCGGATCCACCGGGGGCCGCGGACGGGGCGGGGGAGTTGTCCCCGCCGGAGTGGGAGAAGTGGGTGCGGGCGTCGCGGTGGGTTGGGCGAAGGCCGCGGCGGCAAGGATGGAAAAAAGCAGGACGAGAAGCGGGTGGTTCTTCATGGGGGATAAGGGGACGGAGGCGTAACTAAAAAACCGGCGGGTGAATCGAGAGACGCCGGGGCGGGCTCCGGGTTGCAGGAAGTTGCTTGTGAGATTGAGTTTTTCGGACCGGATGTCAGACACGTTTTTAATCGCATGCCGGACACCATCATCGTCGAAGGTCTCACCAATCAGGAATTTTTCGAGCAGTATGCAGCGCCGGGTCGCGTGGGATTGATTGGCGGTCCCGAACTCATCAACCGGCTCATCAGCCGGGCGCAGCGACACCTGAACGATACCGGCGAATGGAGCCGCTGGTCCCACGCGTTTCTTTTCCAAGGGCGACGCCGCGATGGCCACCATTGGGTGATTGAATCGGACCTCGATATCAAAAGTAAGCACATCCGCCTCGGCGTGCAGGAAAATCGCACGGCGAAGTATTTCAGCGATGAATCGAACTCCTGTGTGGCGATACTCGATTTCGGCCTGACGACCGAGCAGGAGCAGAAGGTGCTGGCGGCGGCACTCGAACTGGTTTCCGAGGGGGTTCGTTATTCGCTGCGCGAGATCGCGGGAACGGTGTGGGCGATGCGTCATCCCCGCTGGCAGCCCAAGGAAAACCTGCTGGCGCGGGAAAAGGCGTTTTATTGCTCGGCGTTTGTGCGGCATGTCTTTGGCCGGGCGGGACTCGATCTGGCGGCAGGGATTGCCGAGAAGAACACGGCTCCCGAGCATCTGGCCGCGACGCTGGTGCCGCACAAAAAATGGGTCATGGCCCGAGGAGAGGTGCCGACGAGCCGGGTGCGCCGCGTGGTCGGTCGGGTGAAGGCGAAATTGCGCAAGGAAGGCTGATTGCCGGCGGTTTTCGCCCGAGCGGATTTTGCGCTGGGCCGAAAGTCTAGGCGTTGAGCGTTGCGTGACTCTTGCTCCCGAAGCGCTGGCGGCGACAGGCTTGCCGGGCTTTTTCATGACGCTTCAGGATTTCATCGCGCTTTGGCAGGCCCAGCCATTCCGGGCTTTTCGGATTCACGCGGCCCACGACGTGGTGACGGTGAATTATCCGCTGGCGGTCGCTTTGACGGCGGACATGAAAATCATCGGCATTACCGGCGATGGACGCTGTGCGGCTTTTTCCTGCGAAGAAATCGAGCAGTTCGAGGTAATTGGAGAACCGGTCTCCGTGGCCGATGCGATCAACGCAGTCCCGCCGGAAATTCTCGCGCGTAATGCAGAGCTTCTTGCTGCCGCGACGCAATCGCCGGCATCAGTTGTCGAAGACACAAAATCACGTTTGGCCTCGCTTGATCCCGGCCAGGTAACCCTGCGTGGGTTTACCGCGGGAAAGGGAGTGCATTTTGTGGAAGCATCCGTTTCGGCGACCAAAGGCGGACCGGTTTTCACGACCGCGGGGACGCGGTGGAATTTGCATGGCGTCGACCAATTTGAAAACGGAACCTCGCTCTATCTGCACCACGCCGATCATCCCGCAGTGGAGCAACGGGTGATCCTGTGGCCGCCGGATTCGGGGACGTTTAAAAGTTTCGGCGAGGCGAAGCCCTTCGCCGGATTGAGGACGGAACTGATTAGAAAAGATGAGCGGCTGGCTAAAAAGCCCGCGACCGCGAAGGAGCTGCCCGCCGCGTATTTTCGAAAAATTCTGCCCATCTATCCGGTAATCGAGCCGGATGACCGGGCTGATTTTTTTGGCGATGAACCGGACGACGCTGATTTCGATCGTTTCGAAATTCATCTGGTACCGCACACGCTGCCCGATGGCGGGGTGGTCCAGAATCCCTGCCTGGTCGACGTGCCCGCGGAAAGCATCCTTTTCAGTCTCACGGAGACGGATTGGGACGCGACTTTTACGCGCGGAAAAAACACCATCACTCTCGTCCTGCGGCACCCGCGACATCCGGCCGACGGGTTCGAAGTGGTGATCGATCCCTATTTGTTGTCAGCGGAAATGCCGGGGGTTGGCACCGGTCTTCCACTCGGATTTATCGAACGCGAACTTCGCAATTTTGTCCTGCACGATCGCTGGAATTTGTTGATCGGCGCGTTGCGCAATGGACCGGATCGCCTGAAAATTCCCGATCTGGTGATTCCACTGGCCGGGGACTATGTGGCGGAAATGTGGGCGGGCGAGACCCGGTTTCCCCTGCCGTTTCTCCAACCGTTGATCCTCGATGCAGATGGCGCCACGCTGCTGGATTTTCGCGCCACGCCGTGGGCCGCGTCGATTGTGGCCGACGACAAACGTCCGGTGGTGACGCTTCGTTTATGGAGCCATGAAAAGAAAAATCGCTGCGCGCCTCCGGAGTTCGATTTGAAGCTGAATCTCGTCACGCACCGGGTTACCTGTGCGGGTCACGAGGGCTCTACGACCATCGGCATGGTCCAGGCGATGATTCGTCATGCGCGCGGCACCCAGTGGGGAATGGAGGAAATGACCAATTGGCTGGCGAAAGGAAAACGCCTGCCGATGCCGGAAGAAACCTGATCGACCGATCCGGGCTCAGGTGGATGAGGAGACTTCGAGGCTGCGCTCGAGCATCCGGGTCAGGTAATTCTGTTCCGGGCCCACTTGGGCGAGTTTGAGTGCCCGCCGGAAACTTTCCGCTGCGGCGCGGTCGTTTTTCAGACGCCAGTGAAGTTCGCCGACCACGGCGTGGAGGAGATAGTGGGATTCCAGCCGGTCGCGATTGGGGATATCGGCGACTGCGTCCAGGCCGGCCTGGGGACCCCAACTTGGC
>JBEHXD010000182.1:0-9309 GCA_048498875.1 Verrucomicrobiota bacterium | reverse complement strand
GGAGAGGTCCATTGCTCGCGTGAGACGGGTGACGGTCAGGCCTGCGTTCTCGAGGCGTGTTGCTTCGTTCGCAAGGCGCTTTTTGCTGCGTTCGTAATTCCAACCCACAGGATTTTACCTCCCCGTGTAAAGAAAAGACCCTATTTTCTCATGATACCACAAGATGTAGTGTATTTGTAATTTTTGTATCCACCCTGTTGTACTCTAGGCTCCTTCATGGGACGGCCCACGTCCAGTTCGATCGGTGCACCGCCATCTTATTCATCGGGTTCCAGGTGCATGGCTCCCACATCAGTTGTTCGGGTGTGCCGTTGTACTTGAGGGGCCGGTCGAGCTTTGCAAAGACGTCGCCAGTGATGTAGATCGCGTGGCCGGTGTCGACGCTGGTGAGTTTTGCGGCGTAGTTGGCGGCGCGACCTACCCACACGACGTCGTTGTCGTTGCGTACGCCGATCCGCGCCGCGAGGATGGTGCTGGTGTCGACGCCGATGCCGTGGTTCATCTGGTACGCGTCATTGCCGTACTGGGCTTTGAGGCTTGGGTTGACGATATGTTTCACTGCCCAGTTGATTTGGAGTGCGGTTTTGGCGGCGGTGGTGTTCTTGTAGTCGCCGATGAAGAGTCCCATGATTCTGTCGCCGTCATACGCGGTGATAGTGCCACCGGCGTTCTTGATGATGCGTGCGGTGCACGCCATGTAGATTTTGTAGACTTCTGCCGCAGTCGTAGCGGTGTGGGTGTCGACGAGGTTGGTGCTGCCGTTCATGTCCGCGTAGAGGACGGTCGCGTTGAGTTTGACGGCGTCATTGCCGAGTTTCAGATCGCTGGGTGCTGGCACGACTTGTCCGTCACGAGTGGTCCACGTCTTGGACAGAATCGCCTTTACTTCCGTTTGTAAATCAGCAGCAAGTGCCACCGCTTAGTCTCCTTCAGGGCGCGAGGACGTAGAACATTTCTCGCATCTCCTGATTTTAGCAGATTTTGCCTTTTGTTCGCCCCGGCAGGCTGCTGAAACCGTCCGGGAACTGCTTGAAAACTTGGGGGCCGACCGAGGATTGTGGTCGCTGGACCGATAATTCGGATAATTCGGGACCGAGCACTCAACTATTCTCAACTACCTATCCCTGCCGCGAATGGTATTTGAGTGCATGCGATCCCCGCGAAACTTCGCGGGGGAATTCGCGACCACGCGCCAAAACACTAATCTCCAACGCGAATTGCGCAGGGGATGTACGCTCGCCCCAATCGATGCGCTCGTCGCCTGTAAATAGCGTTCAAAGGAAGATCACTCCCGATAAGTCGTTAGCGCCCTATCGGGACTGCGCCGGACGCAAACGCGCGTTGTTGCTCACGTGTCCGGCCGGGGCAGTTTCGATAGGGGCGCCTTGAAGGAAGCCGCTGGTGCGGCGGTCCGAGCTATGGAGCCGGAAGCGTGTTTAGAGAGTGATGATGGCTCCGGTCGAGGGCTCGAGGCGGGCGGCAGGGCGTGAAAACGTGGCAAATAACACAGCCGCGATGTTGGATGCGGAAGAGGCCTACAGGATTGAGTGCATGCCGCTAAACAACTGAGTCTTTGATCCAAGCGAGAATTCGAATCCCACGATCGGTCGGGATTCTCACCACCCGCAGCTCTGTCAGGAGGGATTTCGCACTTTGTGGCAACCACCAATCGCCCCATGCATAAAAAATTCGGGACTTTTCTTCGGTCCCAAACCTTATTCGTGAGTAGATGGGGTTGGTGGCTGCATTTCGTAACCGACCGTTAGCCGTGTCCTCGATTCGGCGAAGGTAAAACGTAAGCTGGGAAATAGCGAACGGGATGCTCCGCTCTGACACAAGCCGGATTCCGCCATTCTGGATTCGCTCGAGGGATGATCAGGATCTGACCATTGATCCGCGCGTCCACGAGCTCGCCGAGCGAATGTGGCCGTGGGCATTCCGGCACGTCGAAAGGCAACTGCACGACGGCCCCAGCGCCGCCGAGACTCTTGAGGAAGCTGTCATCGCAGTGTCCTCGCGCCTTCGCGTTGCGCCGGAAGTAGAACGCAATTTGAATGGCTACTTGATTACCGCGTTTCATCGTCGCGTTCGGTCCCGCCGTATCCGAGAGCAACGCCTAACTCTTGAGGGCCTTGGGCGTGAACTTGAAAAGAATCACTCTCTGAGAGGCGCTGATTCGGTCGCTGCTTTGGAATGGCAAATAACTCTCGACCTTCTGCTCATTTTCCTCCCCCACGAAATCAGGCACACGCTGCATCTCCGCATGCTGGGCTTTTCATGGAAGGAGGTCAGTGACGTGCTCGGGATTAGGGTAAAGCAAGCCAAATCCCGGTACTACTACGGTCTTCAGAAAGCATATGAAGACCTGAACCCAAATCATCCTCGGCGGCTCATTTCGGAGGGCGGCGACTGATGGCAGGAAAGCCGACACGACCGAAATTCGGACGTAGAAACGAAACGGACCTGCGGATGGTGGCGACCGAAGCGATTCCGTCCGATTTCCCGAATCCCGAGAGGCTAAGTTGCCCGGCGGCAAGCACGCTCCACGCAATTGCCGGCCGACGACTGTCCCTTCCTGATGTCGATGACGTTGTCGACCACATCGCTACGTGCTCGCCGTGTTTCACCGCCTACAGTGCCTATCGGAAGGAGCATAGCTACCGCTCTAATCGGAGGCGCTACACGGCGGTCGCCATCGTTCTGACGGTCGTGATTGCGTCCTGGTATCTTGGCCGCGAGGCTCTCTCACCCACGCAGCGGTCACCCCAGCAAATATCCGAAGTTACGCCGTTGACTGCGGTCCTCGACTTTCACAACAGCACGTCGGAGAGATCTGGTCAAACGCCTCTACCGAGGACACAAGAGGCTCCGCACTTGCGGCGGTCACTACTGAATCTTCAGATACGGCTTCCGCTGGGCACGGAGGACGGTTCATATGCGGTGCAGTTCCGTAACAACGTTGGAGGAGTAGCTGTCGAGTCGACGGGAACGGCCAAATGGGACGGCAGCACGGAGACGCTGTCCGTACGGATCGATCTGCGGACTATAGAGCCCGGTCAATACACGCTGGCTGTTCGCAACGGCGCCTCGTCGTGGCGTCAGTATTCAGTGTTCGTGGACTAAACAGGAGGAACCGTGCGCGCGTTGTTCCCTATTACTCTTTTCCTCATCTCAACTTCTCTCGTGCCTCGACTGGGGGCGCAGCCTCAAACGGCCGCCGCCGAAAAGTTGCAACATGCACTGCGACTGGCGGATCTCTACAACTGGGCCGATGCCGGGGCCGACTTTGCCGAGGCGGAAAGGCTATACCTCGCCGCCGGAGACCAGAGAAACGCCCTCTATGCGAGGCTCGGTGTCATCAGATCGAATAGCGAGCAGCACCCTCTGCCTGAAACATCGGCGAAATTGGCGAAAGATCTCGAATCCAATCCGATCCTTTTAACTGACAAGGGATTGCGCATGTTTTGCCTGATTATCAAAGGGGACATTGATGGGGAGTTTGATTCACACGCTATGAGCGAGGACTGGCAACAGGTGGCAGTTCTCGCGCGCGACCTCGGAGATGCGAAGTGGCAATATCGCGCGCTGGCCCAATTGGGAATCGCGGCCTTTTATGATGGCGATCTTGAAACCGCCCGGAAGAACGTTGGGGGTGCTCTGGCGGAGGCCACGAAGAACAGCGATGCCGGCGCTCAAATCAGATATTTGACCGCACTGGGAAACGGTTTAGTTGAATCCAAGCTCTACGACCAGGCTCTTCCGTACTTCGAAAATGCATTAAAGATCGCCGCAACTGCGCCAGAGGCGGGTTTTCCATTCAATACGAGCGAGCAAAGAGTGACAGCTCTGATCGGACTACGCCAGCTGGATGCTGCCCAACGCCTCACTGACGACATTATGGCCAGAGCAGAACGAGACAAGAGGCTCCTGCATAAGGCGGTTGCGCTTGGTTTAGCCGCAAGAATAGCCCGCGCACGCGGAGACCGAAATGGCGCCGTAACGATTCTTGAAACGCTGATTGGGCTATCGCAGCGCCAGGGCTTCGCCAGGCAGCTTGCGGACGCTCAAGCACAACTGTCCGAGATATTTCGAGAAGGCGGAGATTTGGGGAAAGCGGAGCAGTTCGCCTTGCTTGCAGCGGAATCGACGCAGGCGAGCGGGGATATGTGGTCGGTTCCCCACCGCCTCAAGACCCTCGCAGAGGTCCAAGTACGCCAAGGCAGGTATGCGGAGGCCGATGATGCCTATGATCGGGCGTCAGCTTTTGTTGACTCCCTTGTTGGCAACTATTCCAGCGTCCTTGCAAAAACCGCCGTCATCACGGCATCGAGCGAGATCTACACGCAACACTTCTCATTGGTTGCGAAACAGTTGCATCAGCTACCCAAAGCCTATTCGATTGTGGAGCAGGTCCGCGGGCGTGTTCTGGCCGACCTGCTCATGTCGGGATCAGCCCGGCCCGGCGAGGCCGCTAACACAGAGAAAGCTATCGCCCGGCTCAGGATTAAGTTGATGGCTCCGACCCCGCCTCGCGAGGTACAACGAATCCGCCACCAGATTTTCATGGCGGAACAAGCCCGATGGATAACGCCGGACATCAGCATTCTGAAGGCACGTTCCCGCGATCCCATCGGCATCGCCCGCGTACAGCAGAGTCTCAGTCCGTCGATGGTTATCCTCGAGTACGTAATCGCCGATCCTCATTCGTATTGCCTCGTCATTACGCGTTCCAGCGCGAGGATCGTCGAGTTGACAGCCAGGCAACGGATCGACGCGTTGGCCGCGACCTATCTGAAAGCGGTGAAGGCGAAACAGTCCGCCGATGTTGAGGGTCGGCGGCTCTACGACGCTCTTCTCCAGCCCATATCGGAGGCGAGGCAAAAAGAGAATCTCGTTGTGGTACCGGACGGTAGTCTGCATGTGGTGCCATTCGATGCACTCGTTGACAGCGGCGGTAAGTACGTCGTCGAGTCTCACACCGTCACCTATGCGCCGTCCGCAACCGGATTCTTCCTTCTAACGACGCAGGAACGACGCTCTCGGGCGTTTCCGCATACGCTCCTCGCCGTCGGCGGAGTTTCGTACGGCGGCGGCGAATTGAAGCAGGTCGCGCTTACGAGAGGATACGATGCCGGCAACCTCGGCGATCTGCCCGCCTCCAGCGATGAGGTGAAGGCCGCGGAATCAGCCGTTCACGGTCCGTCGAATACGATACTCCTGGGTGCCGACGCGACCGAGTCTGCTTTCAAACGGGCAGATCTCGCGCGTTATCGCTACATTCATCTGGCAGTACACGGCTTCGCCAGCAATGTGGACCCGGACCGGTCGGCCCTTCTGCTGCGCAGCGACCCGGCGCACGGCGAAGACGGTTTTCTGCAGGCCTCTGAGATCGTTCAAATGCGGCTCAATGCCGACATGGTAGTTCTGTCTGCATGCGATTCCGCACTCGGTCCGGTCCACGGACAGGAAGGCATCGCAGCGCTGTCCCGTGCGTTTCTCCTGGCTGGGGCCAGATCGGTCGTCTCGACGTTATGGTCAATCGATGACACGTTCTCATCGTTTCTCATGAAGGCGTTCTATGGGCGCCTTGCGGCAGGTGTATCGCCCACACTCGCGCTGGCAGAAGCAAAGCGCGCCATGGTGACTAAATACGGGCGGTCCGCGCCGCCCTACTATTGGGCCGCATTCATCATCGAGGGAGCCGCCAGCCGGGCGTCGCATCCGCCAGTTCAGAAGTGAAAGGAACCGCCATGTCAATAAGTGAGCGCGAACGAACAGGCATTCTCGGTGCGATCAGAAAGCAAGTACTTAAGAACCACATTAATGTTGGCGGTGTGAGCTACGACGCGTGGTTTAAGCTCATGGAGGAACGTACGCCCACGCTCCTCGCCGGAGACACCGAAGCCTTCGAAACGGGCGTGCAGCAGCTTCTCCTGGAACTCGGCGGCAGCCACACCGTTTTCTATCACGAGAGCGAAAACCGATTTCCGCCACAGCACACGATCAACGCCAGCGTTCGCTTATTCGAGTGCTCGGGCACCGCTCAGTGGACCTTCCTGGATGTATATGACGATGGACCGGCCCACGCCGTTGGCATTCGCCCTGGCGATGCCTTAATCGCAGTGGATGGCGTTGCCTGCCAACCATCTGTTATGCCCCGGTTCCTGTTGGGACAAACATATAGGCTGACTCTGTCCGCGCCGGGAGGTGACAATTACCGCGACGTCCAGGTTGCGGTGCCGGCCAGAAAAGGCACTAAGGAGAGGCCTCCTATCGTTGAGCCGAAGAGTCTGGCGCATTCGATGATCCCGCCCAAGATTGGAGTCCTCAAAATTTCTTATTTTTCGGGTTCGCTCGGGATGAGGTTTACCCGCGCTTTGGACGCTGCAATCGTAGACCTCAAGGATCGCGGCGCCGATCGCCTCATCGTCGATCTGCGCGGGAATATCGGCGGTAGCCTGGGTTTCGCAAGGCTGGCGAGCTACATGTGCCCCGGCAAGATTCCGATTGGAAACAGTCTCACGCCGAAGCGGCTGCGTAGCGGGTATAGGCGGGAGAGCCTTCCGCAGGTTCCCATGCCAGGAAGCAAAATCGAGGCCGTAATGACGCTCGGACGCTTCGCATTCCGGGACAAGTCTGTTGTGCTCATGACGCAGGGCCTGGGCCCCCAGCCCTTCCATGGAAAAATCGTCCTGCTGGTTAATGAATGGACCAACAGCGCGGCGGAGATGTTAACCAGCTTTGCCGCGGAACATGAGCTGGCGACGGTCGTCGGCACGAAGACCGCTGGCAATGTTCTCGGGGCGGCCAACTTTAAGGTCGGCAGCGGCTATTGGGTACGCCTTCCGATCTTTGGCTGGTTTACATCCCGCGGCGAATCGCTCGATGGTAAGGGCGTCACGCCGCATATCAACGTCGATGTTGATCCTTGCCAGTTGATCTCCGGCGTTGATCAGCAGATGGCCACGGCGTTGGAGATCGTCGGTACGCTCAAACATTGCTGACGGAGCGCCCGATCGCCACCACGACTCGCTGTCGTGGAACTGGCCAATTAGAATGCGCAGTGAGCGTCATTGATTTCCGGCCCACGCGGCGGTCACCCGGAGCAGGCGGCGTAAACTCGGTTGTGGTCTCGAAACGGCGATCTCGGACGCGCGCTTCCGACCCAAGGCTTCTATCCACCGGCGCCGACCGTCGAGAATTGAAGGCGCGTCCACCTACACACGAGTGGGTAATCGAACCTAGCGTGCGATCAACGTCAGGACAATTCAGTCACCTAATGCTGCGCCAGGGGTTAAGGCAGGTAATACAACTGGGTGGCTATATTACAATTGCCAGCTAATGGCATTCAAAACTGACGGACGACTTTGGCCGACTTCCCGCTGTGATTTGAACGTCAACGGACCGGCTTGGCCGCCATCGTGGTGCGCGGCAGCTAACGCCGCGATCGCGACGTGGAATTCAGCAGGAGCTGCCTTCTCATTCTGCTCCCTTCCGGGTGCCACCGATCATCTCGCGGCATATGATTTGGGCCGCTGGAACGGCTGGCTGGCGATGACATATACTCAACCGAGAACATCGGGCGCGCTCCTTACCAGCGGCCAAGTGTTGATTAATCTGTACTACGAGTGGAATCCGAGGCATCCATCTACACCGCATTCGGCGGCAGGCGGCGCTTACGATCTAGAGTTGGTTCTCGTGCACGAATTCGGCCATCTCCTGCATTTGGACGACGAGCACACGGCGAAGGACGTAATGCAGCCCACCATAACGCCGGGTCTAATACGCCAGCGCCTCGGTCCCGACGACGTTGCCGGAATAAAGCACCTGTACCCGATGCTGTCGGGATTCGAGATATCCCAGTTGGCCACCGAGGCCTCGGCGATCGTGCGCGGCACTGTCCTCGCGAGCGGATATGCCGTCTTTACGTTGCGGCTGCCCTTTAACGATGTGAATTTTGATATCGCCTTTTCCGTCCATCGGGTTCGGGTCGACAGCCGACTCAAATGGACAGGGCCGCTACAAGACGAAATCGATGTGCTCACCATGGGGGGACAAACGCCGACCTATTCCTTACGAGTCGATAGCGAGGCTGAGATCTCACCGAACGAGGAGGTGGTTGTGTTCCTGTCCGAAGACCACCGCGCTATAAAATGGCCCCATAGTTCAAGCATCTGGCACGGTGATTTTTCACTGCCGTTCGTGCTTCATTATCCATTGGGGCTTGATCTATTTCTGCCCCACGGCAGCCGATCTTTCTCGATCTTTGGAGGATTTCAGGGCAAATACTCTGTCTATCGGCGGGGCGACATCAGTTATGTCTGGCGGCCTGGCCTCCCACCAGCGGCGAACGAAGGACTGACGCTCGCGAGCTTGCAGACGCAGATGGGCTTAGGCTGATCATGGTTGGGAGTCAAACGGGATTGCAACACTGCTTGATTCGGTTATTGAGAAGTTAGGTCGGGTCTTTCGCGCGCTGTTCACGTTTGATCTCGATCTCTATACCCGCCTCCAGACTGGCGTCTCCGACGAAGATTAGCCCGACCTCCGCATCCAGTGCGAGCTTGAGCGTGCTGGACTCAACGTGATAGTCGGCAGAGATTTCCCGAGCTCTTTGTATTAGTTTGCCAGCTAGAGCAAGGCAGTTGTCTAAGCCGCGGTCGAGTTTCTCTGACGTAATCTCGTCCTTCTTGAATAGGACGTTTCCGTATCGATCAGAATCAACGCGTATCGCATCGCCAGGCGGAGCCTCTTCCGCAAGCGGCTTGGGCTCACCGCCTCGCCGGATCGAATAGACCGTGAAATGTTCAGCACTTGGCGGCGCAGGCATTGTTGGTAAAGTCTCCGGATTGATTGTACCGCCATACGCTATCCGCGAACGCCTTTCTGGTAAATCACTCACCAACACTGGTAGAGACGCCTGAGAAATCGAGATCGGGACTTCGGCGGGGCCATTGTGGAAACTGCACTTCAGAAGTGCTTACATCGCAGCCGTTGTGATCTGATTCGTGCTACTGCCATCGTTCGAGGTAGATCACCTGACCGTCTCCGAAGGCGCGGCGTGAATCGCAGCTAATTTTTGTCCAAAAACCCGTCGCTCGGCCCTTATATATAGGGGCGAACGAAATGGTTCAGACGAGCGAATTTGTTAGACGGCAAATTGAGGCCATGAAGGCGGAGGTCTTTGAGCTTGGTCTGTTCAGGTTGCCGTCCGCAGCGGACGGGCTTGACGCCGGGATGCTACCGCGCGCGTGGGACTCGGAAACGCTCCTGAGGTCGATTGCCTGGCTGCGGCTTGAAAACATGCGC
>JBEHXD010000181.1:0-9317 GCA_048498875.1 Verrucomicrobiota bacterium | reverse complement strand
CCGCCGGGTGGTCGAACCGGAAGTGTCATGTCTCGACTCGTGACTGATTTGCTCAGTGCGCTGTTCGTCAATTCAGGTGAACTCCCGCCGAGTTTTTTGGATACACTGACACGTTGACGCGGCGAATATCCGGATTATAGAGTTTGTCATGCGCTTCCCTTGCCGCTTGCTGGCCGGACTCGGCGCGGTAGCCCTTGGGCTGCCGGGGACATTGCGTGCCGAATTTGTCCTTTTCCGAAAGCTCTGGGGCAAGGCGATCGTTAACACCGATATGACTGAGGAGGGCCGGGCCCTCATCCATCCTACGGTCGAAAATCCCGTTTACTTCCACGGCATCTCGTTGGGCACGAAACTCGGGTCGATTCCGGGGGACGTGGAGCCGGCAGTGAAAGAGGTGAATGAATTCGTCACCCGGCTTCTGGCCAGGCAAGGCTACCGCGCCGCTCAACCTGGCGTGCACGAACCGACATTATTCCTGGTCATGCAATGGGGTTATCTGCGGCCAGGCTATGATTCCCTGGGCTGGTTCCTGGGCTACGATTCGCGTCGGGACATTGCCGTCGGAGGCGGCCTGGCGCCTCTGTTGGCGGACCTGCGTTCGGCGGAGGTTGAAACCATCGTCGAGTATGCCTCGGAACCCATCTACGGGATCATCGTCACGGCGTTTGACTACAAAACCGCCCGCACATCACAGCCCGTCGTCTACTGGCAGACCCGGATCGGTCTCCCCGCCAGCGGCAAGTCGATGAACCAAGCCCTCGGGACGATGTTCGTCGCCGGCGCCCCCGCCTTCGGCCGCGAAACAAAGGAGCCGCTTCTCCGCGACGCCGACACGCTGCGCGAAGGCCACGTCAAGCTCGGCGACCTGAAGTTCCTCGAGGAACTGCCCGCCACGAGCGACACCAAGCCTTAAGGCGCAGTCGGACCGAGCGGGAGACGTCGGAACGCCCAAAGACGTCGCATCGGACAGCAGCCATTGGAGCCTTTCACCGTCATCCGGCTGAACCAATCGGGGATGGCCCTTCGTTCGTTTTCTTTTCGAGCCATTCCGTCAAATATTGCACGATGTCGCGCACGCAGCGCACGCGCTGGATGTCGCTGTCCGGAATACTCAGGCCAAATGCTTCTTCGAGCTCGAACATCAATTCCACCGCGCCGAAGGAATCCACCTGCAGATCCTCCACCAGGCGGGTCTCCGCATGGATTTTATGGGGATCAGCGCCGAATTTCCTCGAGATGATCTCTCGCACCTTCTGTTCGATTTCCTGGGAAGTCATCATGGTATCGGGCGATCCGCCGCGGAGAACACCAGCGTGGCGTTGCAATTACCGAAGCCAAACGAATTGGACATCACGTGCTTCAGACTCACGCGGCGGGCTTCCCGCGGCACGTAATCCAAGTCACATTCCGGATCCGGCTCCTCCAGATTGATGGTCGGGGGCACCACCTGATCGACGAGTGTCTGGACACAAACCACCGCTTCGATCGCTCCGGCGGCACCGAGGGAGTGACCGATCATCGATTTGGTCGAGGACACCGGGATTTTGCGGGCATCCGACCCGAACACGGTTTTGATCGCCCGGGTTTCAGCGATGTCATTGGCCCGCGTCGAGGTCGCATGCGCGTTGATATAATCCACGGTGGAAAGACCCGCATCCCTGAGCGCAGCCGCCATCGCGCGCGCCGCATCGCTGCCATCCGCCTGCGGGATCACCATGTGATTCGCTCCCGAGTTGCTCGCGTAGCCGGTGATCTCGGCGAGAATCGGGGCACCGCGGCGCAGGGCCCGCCCGCGCTCTTCCAAAATCAGGATCGCACCGCCCTCGCCCATCACAAATCCATCGCGCGCCTGGTCAAACGGTCGTGATGCGCCCGGCGGGTGATCGTTGCGTTTGGACAGAACCCGCAAGGCGCAATACGCACCAAAATTGAAACGCGTCAGCGGCGCCTCCACTCCGCCCGTCAGGCAGACCTCCAATTCGCCAGACTGGATCTTGCGGAACGCCTCGCCGATGGCATGCGCACCCGAGGCGCACGCGGTGGAAATAACCAGGTTGGTCCCCTGAAAGCCGTGGCGGATTCCAATCTGGCTGGCCACCGCGTTGGGACTGATGCGCGGAACCGCCAGCGGATTCAGCCGGTGGGCGCCGCGATCAATCGCCGCCACCATCTGCTCCTCGTGAAACAGCTGTCCGCCCAAACCGGAACCCACAATGACCCCGACCCGCTCGGGATTCGTGTCGGCTGCCGTGAACCGGCTTTGTCGCAACGCCATCCCGGCGCAGGCCAGCCCGAAATGTACGAAGCGATCCGTGCGCTGGACGATTTCCTCGGGCAGGTAGTCGCCCGGCAAAAAGTCCCGCACCTGCCCGCCGATCCGGGAGGGAAAATCCCGGGTGTCGAAAGCATCGATCAAACTTATCCCTGAACGCCCTTCGAGGTTCGCCCGCCAGAATGCATCGATGCCGGTTCCATTGCAGGCCACCACCCCCAGACCGGTCACCACCACGCGATTTTTATTCATTCAAAGGATTTCATCCGCTCCGACCATGGCCGGAGGTTGTCTTTTATAACCGAAGTTGCGGTTCGCTCGGTCGGAAGCGACAAGAATCACGAAAAAACCACTGGCCCGATGCCTCGTTGTTTCGAATGAGCACCCTGCGACTAAACAACACCGCTCAAGGGAGTCCGTTTATTTTCTCGCGAGCCCGGGAATCCAATGTCGGAAGTTATCCTCCGTGATAATCTCGCGCCTTTCGATCACCCCACGCTATGCGGAAACCAATCAAATGGGATTCGTCGCGGAAGCCCGCTACCCGGGTTGGCTGGATATGGGGCGCGCCCACCTCCTCAAGGAACAGGGGTTGGACTATCGTCAACTCGAGGCCCGCGGCTATTTAATGCCGGTGTTGGAAATCGGACTCATTTTTCATCAACCGGCATTTTACGCCGACGAACTGCAACTCGTCACCACCCTGCGCAGTCGTCCGAGCTTCCGCATTCGACTCGACTACGAAATCCGGCGGGGGGATTCGCTGCTGGTCACCGGCCACAGCGTCCAGGGATTTATCAATCGCCAGCAACGACCGGTGAAACCGCCGCCGGAATTTTTGGCCCGGCTCGATGCGATCTTTCCCCGGACCGCAACGACCGGCAGCGAACCCGCTCAGAACTCGACCGCCGGACCGTAGCTCTCCTTCGGGACATATTTCCAGCGAGCCAGCGCCATCGACAGCAGCATCGCCGACAGGGCAAAGAGGACGAGGCCGCCGGCCGGCGGCCCCCATCGGCCTTCAAAGGCCGAGAACATCGTGGCGCGAAAAGCCCGGACCAAAAGAGTGAAAGGCAAATAGCCGTGCACGTTTTGATAAAACGCCGAGGACAATTCGACCGGATAAATTCCCCCCGAGGCCGCCAGTTGCAGGATCAACAGGATCACGGCCAGAAGCCGGCCCGCATCCCCCAGCACGGAGAGGAACAGCACCACGACGCTCACGAAGGCCAGCGCCCCCAACATCGCGACGAGCCAAACCAACAAAGGATGCTCGAGGTGAACGCCGAGCACGCCGCCCACCAAACCCACCACCACGGTCGCCTGCAGAACGCCGAGCACGAGCAGCGTCGCGGTTTTCGCGAACCATTTAACCGGACGCGGAGCAGCTCGCATCGAATCCGGCAGCCGCCGCAAATAGAACACAAAGCTCATCATCACCGCGCCGACCCAAAGTGCCAGGGCCGAGAAATACGGGGCGAACGCCTGGCCGTTGTTCGGCACGGGGGCAGTCGCCTCCACGTGGACCTCCACGGAAGCGGCCAGTTTTTCCGCACGCGCCCCACTGAAGCCGGATTCGAAACGGGTCGTCGCCTCATCGAGGCCGGCGGCCAACCGGCTGGCGCCGGCTTCCACTTTTCGTGATCCTTCCTCCAGCTGAGCGGCGCCCTTTTTCAATTCCGTCAACCCCGCGGAAAGGGCAGCATTGCCCTCACGCAGCTGGTTCATCGACCGGGTATAGAGATCGAGCGTGTCCGGCGGCGGCAGCTTTTCTGCCAGGGTCGCAAGGCCTGCGTTCAACTGAACCAGACCCGCCGTGAGCGGTTGAATGGCGGGATCCAAACGGTTCAGCCCATCGCTCAGGCGCGTGGCACCGGCCGAAGCGCGGGAGATTCCTTCGCACACTGCGCCAATCCCCGCCTTAAGCCGGCCGGTCCCATCGGACAATTTTCCGCCCACAAAAGGGACTTTGGCCGCGCCCGCCTGCAGTTCGGCTGCACCCGCATCCAGACGCACCACGCCATCGCCGATTTGAGTGAGACCCTGTTTAAGTTCGGTGGCGCCTTGAGCCAGCGCCCGGCTGCCGTCGGCCAACTCCCTCAGTTTCTGATCTTCGGGTAACTTCGAACGAATGGTGGCGACCGCCGTTTCCACCTGCTTCATCCCATCGGAGAGCCGCGCCGAACCGCCGGCCAGTTGCACCGAACCATCGGCCAGTTTTTCCGCACCTTCCTGCGCCTGGCCCAAACCCTCGTGCAAGCGGAGATTCCCGGAATGAACTTTCTCCGCCCCGTCCGCGAGTTGCCGTCCTCCCGCCTGCAAAGCCAGCAGGCCATCGCGCAAGTTGGGTTCATCCGCTTTTCCCGTTTGCCCCAGCAGCGCCGCCCACCGGCCGCGGTTCAGCTTTTCGTTGATGGTATGCGCCAGTTCGGAGCCAAAACGCCGGCTGAAAATGGAAGCGGTGAAATTGCCGCCCTCGGAAACGTAGATTCCCAATTGCGCCGGCTGACCGTTTTCCACGGCGGTTCGGCTGAAGTCGGACGGCACCATCAGCGCAAAAAAAACTTTTCCCGTCCTCACGGCGGCGCGGGCCTCTTCGGGCGTGGCGAAACGCGTAAAGGCAAATGGCCGCTGCTTTTCCAGCGAGGCGACGACCTCACCGCCCAGGTTGACTTCGCGGCCGGCAAACGTGACGGGAAGGTCCTGATTGACGAGCGCCGCCGGAAGCTGGCTGAGATTGGCGTAAGGATCCCAGACGCTGCTCACGTAGATCAACACGTACAGCGACGGCACAAAGATGATGGCGAGAGCTGCGAGGATGACCTTGCCCTGTCGTAAAATCGCGAACTCCGCGCCAAATCCCGTGCGAAGAAAACCGGAACGGCGCGGCACTGGGGAATCGGAGGATGGCATGCGGTCGGAAAAATCCAATCACCGCATTTGCGGCATGAAGAGGGGATGATAACGAAACGCCCGCATGGCAAGAAATCCACGAACCCCGTGGCCAACACCGGCAAAGGCATATCTCCATTCTGCCGCGCCGATCGCAGCGGCTAAGCAGGCGTCGCCGTTCCATCCCCCGGGAGCCAAAGGCCAGTCTTTAAGCCTTCGGCCGCGTCCGATTAATTGCCCGCTTTCGTTTTGGGCAGAGACACGCCGAATTTTTCCGCCCACGGAACCAGCGCAGGCAGGATGCCGGAATAGAGTTCCACTCCCTCACGGAGTTGCTCGCTGCGCCGGTGCAGCCCACTCTCGCCGGGCAATCGCACGGCGCTGAATCCCGGACGTGGCAGCGTGGCGCGGCAAATTTCCGCGAGATGAGTGGTTTCCCTGAGAAAATTCTCCGTGCCGCCAAATAAAGCGGGATTGAGCACCTGGATAAAAACGCCTGCTGACCAGCCTTCGCGCGGATTTGCCCGGCCGTGTCCCGCCAGCGCGTTGGACAGCGCTTCCACCATCAGTCCCAACGCATATCCCTTGTGACCGCTGTCGAGTCCGCCCAAGGGGAGAATCGCGCCGGCCGGTTCGGTGAAAAGCACCCCCGGGTTATCTGTGGGATGACCCTCCGCATCGACCAGCCATGCCCCGTCCATCGGGCGTTTTTCGGTGTGACGTCGCTTCACCAGTCCATTGGTCGTGATCGACATTGAAACATCGAGAATGACCGGACCCGTCGCCGTGGGCCACGCCGCGGCAAAAGGGTTTGGAGTGAAAACTCCCCGGCGCCCGCCATGCGGTGCGACCGTCGCCACCGTCGGATCGGAGCAGGTCAACAAAACCATCAGGCCCTGGTCCGTGACGGCTTTGAGATAAGCGGCCAGACAGGCAATATGGTGGCTCCGTCTGATGACCACAGTGCAGGTACCCACTTCCCGTGCCCGATCCACCGCGAGCGCCAGTGCACGCCGCACCAGCCACGGACCTGGCAAACGGCGTCCATCCCAAGTGATCGCGGCGGGAAAATCGGCGATCACGTCGGGGCCTCCGTTTTTTTCCATGCCGCCTTTTTCCAAGTCGGCGAGATAAGGGGCTAAAAGCGCCAGCCCGTGCGTGGTGTGGCCGAGCAAATCACCTTCGACGAGAATTTCCGCCACCGCGGTCGCCCTATCAGCATCGAGCCCGGCGGCAATCAGCAGTGAGCGAGCCATGGCAATGAGATCCGGAGCCGGATAACGGGACGACATCACACCATTCAACGGGGAATTAACCTGGAACTCAATCCTGCGCTACCCGGGAAACATTTTGAAATGGTGACCGAATCAAAAACGGTCTGATACACCAAGCCTCGCTCAACCCCGCCCCGCATACGGCATTTGGGTCGCCATGACGGTCATGGCCGGCACGTTAACGTCGAGCGGCAGGCCCGCCATGTAGAGCACCGCGTCCACGACATGCTTCACCGCAAAGGTCGGTTCGATCGCAATGCCACCATTGGCTTGCATCACTCCTTTTTTCATTTTCTCCCCCATGGCCGTGTCCGCATTGCCGATGTCGATCTGGCCGCACGCGATGTTGAAGGCACGTCCGTCGAGCGCCGTGGATTTCGTCAGACCGCTGATGCCAAATTTTGCGGCGTTGTAAGGCGCCGCGCTCGGCCGCGGCACATGCGAGGAAATGGAACCGTTGTTAATGATCCGGCCTCCGCGCGGTTGCTGATCTTTCATCAGGCGAAACGCCTCCTGCGTGCAGAGAAACGCCCCGGTCAGGTTGGTATCCAGAATCTCACGCCAGCGCTCGTAGGGGACGTCCTCCAACGGCATGCTCGGTGAGCTGATGCCGGCATTGTTAAACAACAAGTCGAGCCGGCCAAATTTCTCCCGAACGCTCGCGAACAGGTGTCGTACCGCAGCGGGATTGGTGACATCCGTGGGCACAACCAACACCTGCGAGGCCGGCCGCCCGGATTCGCGCACGGTATTTTCCAGCGTCTCTGCTTTCCGTCCCGCCAGGGCCACCCCGTAACCGACCGCGAGCAGCGCCTGCGCGACCGACTTCCCGATTCCCGAACCAGCTCCGGTAACCACCGCGATTTTTTGCGGGCCTTCAGAAGACATGATGGCCGAGGCTTAACGCGAAAGCCGGCCGGTCAAGGAGTAATCGAACCCTGTCGTGTGCCGTCCCGCTGATCGATCCGGGCAACACGTCCTCAAGACGGCAGGCCCTTGATTGGCCCCTCGTTGGGGCCGGGAGATTCCGTTGATACGACGACGAAGTTGACTGCCATCGGCGCATTTATACGACTACAGATTACTTTCATGATGAAAACGCGCTTTCCTGATTTCCCGACTGCCATGCGACTAACCATTTGGTGGGCGTTCGGGCTTTTGGCCACCGTCGAGCTTCGCGCCGGACCCGGCCCGGCTCCCGCGACCGGGGAGCCGAAGCACTATATTATGTTCGCCGGGGCAGACATCCTGGCCGATTTCGACGGCAAGTCGCACCAGGTGATCGGTGCGAGTGGAGCTTCATTGGAATTATTGTCCGAAACGAAAACCGAGGTCGTACCGGCAAAACGCGTGACCCGTCTCCGCACCATACGCGGGGTGAAACTCAGCACGTTAACGGCGAACATTGGCAGAATACGGTCCGAAAGTCTTCGCATCGCATTCAATGGCGCCCAGGCGGCCGAGTCATTCGATTCAGATACCGCCACCCGCGAAGAGCAGACGAGAGTGGCAGTGGAAAAGGCGCTCGCCGGCCGCGGCAACAACGCGTTCGGACCGAATGCCACCGACTGGGCGGCTAACCGCGAACAGCAGATGTCTGCGGTGGATCAGAGGGAGTCCAACATCGCCAACGTCCGGGAAATCCTGGACGATGCCGCCATCAAACGAAGTGTGAACCGCGATACCGGGGATCGCAACGCCGCGGCCAAACCCACCGATGAACTCCCGCCCCTGCCCTTCCGCTATGATTACGATCCCGAGGCCGACGGCCTTGCCGTCAGGTGCGAGCTTTCCTCCCCGCATCCGCTCGAAAAGGCCTACCTCGCCGTAACCATCCGCTACGTCGATTCCAGCGCGGCGCATCGAAATCTGCAACGAGTCGAGATTGAGCCAGTGCCCCGCGTCGACGAAAAACCAAGGAAAGCCACCGTCTCGCTGCGCGGCCTGCCCCGGGGTTTCCGCCTCACCGGTTGCGAGGTCGACCTTTACGCCAACGGCCAGGAAGTGACGACCAACCTTTCGGGCAAGCAGACACCGATGACCGAAGAACAGGTCTATCAGTATTATCTTTCCGCCCACCTCTCCCTCAACCGCGGCAAATCCCGCCCACCTGTACCCCTGTTAATGGCGCCGCCGAATGAAGTGCGGCGGCAGATTGATCGCGCCGTAATCGCACAGGAGGTCTACGCCCAGGTGGGCAAACAGGGCAACCTCGTGTCACTGAGCATGGCCGGGGACAAGGTAATCGAAGTCACACCCCAAATTCAGGCCGTGATGCGCTTCGTGCGGTTTTTCCCCGGGCTGGAGAACGGCCAGCCGGCTGAAGGACGCGTCAAATTCAAGCCGGCCGACCTGCTGCAATAACCCGGAGGCTGATCTGAATACGTCTGCCCGGACTTTTCCCTCACCGGTTCGAACCACTGCCCGTCAAAACCGGGCAAGCTCAACCTTTGCAGGTTGCTTTTATTCACCCCGGATTCAGTTCCAATCGCGCAGCGATGATATGTTCCCCATGGTCTCAGACCCCGTGGCCGCGTCCTGCGACCGGCACTAACGCGCGACCAGTGCAATGAACATCACCACATTTTCGACCGCGCTCTTTTCCTCCTGGATGTTTCTGGAGGATCTGGGAATTTGTTTTGACGCGGGCGATGGACTCACCGCGAGCCTTGGACTGAAAAGTCGCAGGATAAAACATATCTTCGTGACTCATGCGGATCGGGACCATCTCGCGGGATTGCTTCAATTCAACGCCCTCAATGGTGCCACGAAGCCGGCCATCCATTACCCCGCTGATTGTGGTTCGTTTCCCGCGTTACGCGACTTTTGTGCCGCCTTCGACAATCACACCGGACAATCGACGTGGAGCCCGATTACTG
>JBEHXD010000180.1:0-9325 GCA_048498875.1 Verrucomicrobiota bacterium | reverse complement strand
CCGTGGATGGCGGCCAGCGCCTTCTGGCGCAGCGTATCCTCATCGCCACCGTCCATGCGAATGAACCATTGAGGTGTATTTCTAAAGATGACCGGCGCCGCCGCGGTATCGGTGTCGAGATTGATCCCGATGACGGTCGATCCTGCGGGAGCGTTGGCTGCCACTTCGCGCGCGATGGCCCACGTGCCCGAGACCTGCGAGGACCAGCAATAAACCACCGTCAGGTTGTTTTTCGCGAATGAAGGCCGGTCTTTCGCCGGCAGCGCCGCATTGAATTTTGTTTTCAAGCTGCTCCCGATCAGCGCGATTCGATCCAGCAATAAGCGGGCACCCTCCTTCACCGTCTGCGGCGAATCGAGTTTGAGCAAATCACGGGCAATGCCTGCCGCCTGCTCCTCCGAACAGTCCTTCGCAAACGTAAGCAACGCCTCGTACGAGGCCCCGGCATCGGGAAATTCCGCGACCAGCGCGCGCAGGGATTTTTCGACCTCTCCTTGATCCGCTCGACCGGCGGCAGCCATCTGGGCATTCAGTGTTTGGGTCTCGGAAAGCAGCGCGACCGTAAAACGATCGCCTGCCGGCAAAGTTTTGTCGGCCCGCACCTGCGCGACGAGATCGGCACATCGCTTGGGATCGGATTGGTCGCCACAAGCAGCGGCGTACAGCAGCATGAGCGCTTCCTGACGGCGGGCCTCGGCGGTGGTGGAATCATTGGGATGCCCCATTTGGTAGTCTTTCAGCTCATTCGCCCGCGCGAGAAAATCCGCCGCGTTGGCCGTCTGACCATTGAGGACCTTTTTCGAGAAGAGGGCCTGGTCCGATCGCTGCAGTTGCGACCAGTCGCCCGAGTTGGACGGGGCAAGCGACTGACCTTGGGTGATCACGCTCAAGGTCGTGGCCGCGAGAAAAAGAACGCAGGAGGAGCGGAAAATCGGACTCATGGATGGGGAATTCGAAAATTTAAAGAGACTCAGGATTTCGTGGGCTCAACCGCGGGCGGCGGATTGCGCGGCGGTTGCGTGATCAGTTTCGTGACCATTGTGTTCAGGATTTCCTTGTTGGAGGCGGAGTCCGGATCGGCGACTTCGGGGACGCGCAGCGGTGCGTGCGCGGCATACATTCGCGCCGAGGCTTCGATTTCCGAATGAGTCGCAGCGGGGTTCACGGCCGCGGTGGAATCCGCTGGCGTCGTGACGGGCGCCGGCGAGGGAGCAGATGCCGCAGGAGCCAAAGCCGGTGCAAGGGGTGCCGTCGCAGGCAAGGTGGACGTGGTCGTCGCGGGAGGAACCGTTGCGGCAACGCCGGCCGGTTTTTCCATTTCGATTTTTCCGGTCGATAACGACGCGACAGGTACTGGCGGAGTTGAAGCCACGGGCGTTTTGGTGACGTGCACCGCAGGCCGATCGACCCGATTGACCCACCACACCGCGAGGACCAACAGAACCAGAGCCGCGCCGCCCAGCGGCCAATAGAAAGATTTTTTCGGGTTACTCATGGAAATAAATAAAGTTGAGATCGAATAATTTCAGCTTCGCTTACGGTGCGGGAGCGATGTCCCAAGTGGCAGTCACTACCTTTTTGAATTTGCCGGTCATAGTTTTAAGCACCACCACGCCGCTGCCCGGCATGCTCGAGGTATTTTCGTTCAAATTCGGATTGGTGCCGGCCCGATATTCGTCGGCGTTGCTGACGCCATCGCCGTCGGAATCCTGCGCACCGGTCGCAGTCAGATTGCCAAAATGCAGGAGTTCCCAGGCATCGGGAAGTCCGTCGCCATCCGTATCCGCGAGACTGGTGAAATTGCCGATGTTGAGATCCACCGACGCACGGAACAGGGAGCCTCCAGCAGCCTGGAATCCCGGTAGTAACGTGACGGTCGATCCGCTGGTGAAAATCGCGGTGGCGCCCGACTGGATCGTCACGGTGCCGGAGGTGGTGATTTTCCCGGGATCGGCAACCTGCAGGTTCTGGCCCGAGGTGGCACCGGTGGTAACCGTCCGGTCGGCCCGCAAGGCACCTGCGCCAACGAGGAAAACCGCGAAAACGAGAGGGAGAAATTTTTTCATGGGAGGAAGGGGGCGAGTGAGCGGTCAGCCGTGAGTAGTGAGCGGAGGTTGGCCCGCGAAATACGCGAATTGACGCGAAAGGATTGGAGGATTCACACCAAGGGCGCAAAGAGCGCGAAGGCGCGGGACGGTCGTCGAATGACGAGGGTCGAAGGCCGAACACTGGCTGCGACCGGGCTGAAAAAGTTTATCAGTGATCATGAGTGCGGATCAGTGGTTAAAACCGGGGGCGGATTCTTTATTCCAATCGCTTCACGGTTGAGCGGTTCGCAGCACGTGATTCTCTTGTTCGAGCTGTGCGATGCGCGCGGCCTGGGAGTTGAGTTGTTTATCCTGGGCGTTCAGCTGTTTTTCCTGGGCGATCTGGCGGAGGGTCAGCTCTTCAATTTTCGCGAGGAGCTTCGACTGCATGTCGCCGAGGCTGACACCGTGCTCGGCCACTTCCGCCGCGGAGGGAATGCCGGGAAGATGTTTCTCCGCTTTGATGTGCGCCTCCACCTCGCTCAGTGGCGCGAGACGGTAATCCTGGTCGAAGACATAGTCGGACCAGCCGGTTTCGACCACGACGGCATTTGCATGGATCGAACCCAACACTGCGAGTTTATATGAACCAGTATTGGTGGTACCGATGCCGACGTTGCCGGAGCCGTCGATACGCATTCGTTCAATCGCGGGAGTTCCGCCCGTGACCCAATTGGGACTCGTGGCGAACGTGAGCGCATAGCCCAGGCTCGAACCGATTCTGACGCCTCCCACGTATGCTGCCTCCATATTCTGACCTGCATTTCGCCACGTAATTTTATTTCCATTATCCGCCGTATTGGCGGTGTTATCCAAGCGCAGGGACTCCGCCATGCTGTTTCCCAGGTTTTCTGAAAGATGAAGTTTTGCTCCGGGACTGGGCGTACCAATGCCGACGTTGCCACCCGCGGATTGCAGGGAAAGATTCTGCGTTGTGCCGCCGTTGATATAAGCCTGAATAAGTCCCACGTTATTCGTTGTATCGTAGGCGATGGCCAAACGCTTGTTGCCGTCGGTGCCGCCGACGAACAATTGCGACAAACTGTAGTCCGTGGCGACGGCACCGTCACGTTGAACGTGCAGTTTTGCCGCTGCAGCCGTAGCGCCAATTCCAACATTGCCGCCTGCAGTAACGGTTATCGACGTGTTATTCGCCGTTCGATTATAGAGGCCGAGGGCTCCACTGCCCGCTCCAAAGTAGTCGTTGTACCATTCGTACTGCTGGCCTCCGGCGGCGGTGCTTTGCAACACCAGTCTGCTCATGCCCACCACAGAACCACTGCTCTTGATTGCCCCGGAAACCTCCAATTTTTCGCTCGGATTGGTCAAACCCATACCAACGTTTCCGTTCGAAGGCAGCACCACCAGAGTAGCATTATTATACGCACTACCCACGTAATAGTAAGACAATGAATCGGCGCTGCCAAAAAATCCAAATCCACCGCGATCCGTGCCCGATGAACCTGTCGCGTGGTAACCAAAGGCCCATCCCCCTGAGTCACCCTGACCGCGGATCATACCGGTTCCTCCATCCAGTGTCACGGCGCGCGTCCCCGAGCTTCGGATTGCCCCGTTAACATCCAAAGTTGCGAGCGGATTGGTCGTTAAGATACCGACATTCCCGCCGGTCGCTCCGCCAGCAATGGTGAGAACCGTGTTACTTCGAGTAACATTACGTATCCCAAAATCATTGGTACTGTTATTTCCCGCGCCGATCCGCCATTCGTCGGCAGCTGCCGGAGCAAAAGAAGTCAGGGCCGATGCGCCCGTACTTTCAAATCGCGCGATCGTAGTGGTACCTTTGACGTGGAGAGTAGCCGCAGGGGTATTCGTACCGACGCCCATGGCCCCGGTGGACTTAATGCGTGCGCGTTCAATTCCGTTGGTATTGAAAATCAAGTCTCCTGCTCCAGACGAACTGAGTGAAATACTCTGATTCGTCCCTCCGGCAGAAAGGCGCAGACCGGAGCTGCCGCCTGTAAGCGTACCATTGGTGTTGGTGATGCCAGCCGAAGCCGTGAACGCTCCGGTGGTGGTAAAAGCACCGCCGGCGGTCAAGGCGGAGCCGCTGCCGGTAAGGGTCGCCGTATCGAGGGTAATTGATTTACCGACCGGACTCAGCGTCACCTTGGCGGTGCCGCTGCTGAAAAGAGACAGGACACTGTTTGCGTCCAGCTTGGCGGTCGTCACAGTGGTCGAACCGTTGTTATACTGCCAGAGCCAGTCGCCATTGGTTGTGGGTTTGCGCTGTTCGAAGTACACGGCGCTGGCGTCGTCGGAGATTTTCAGGCGGTAGTCCGTGGTTGAGCTGATCGTCACCGCACCTTGGGTGAACGCCGTGCCGTTCATGTCGACGTTGTTCGTCACATAGAGATTACTGGCGATCGTATCGCCACTGATCATCGTCTGGGCGGGAAGCGTGAGGCCCGCACCCAAGCCAAACAGGGCAAGAAGGGCCGGACGGAGAGAGGAATGTTTTTTCATGAAGTGAGTTGGAGAATAAATTTTAGCCATGAAAACCGCGGAGGAAGAAAATTTTCACACCAAGGTCGCGAAGGGATCGAAGGAAATAACCTGCTGATTCTTATTCGTGTTCATTCGCGTGTTTAGCGGGCAAACCGTCAGGGATTGATCGATTGGCCTTTAAGCTGGCGGTTCTCCTGCTCCAGCCGGGCAATGCGCTTCTCCTGCTCGATCAGGTGCAACGTGAGCTCCTCCACTTTCGCCAGCAGCTTCGACTGCATGTCGCCGAGACTCACGCCCTTTTCCGCCACTTCTGCCGCGGACGGAATGCCGGGAAGATGCTTCTCGGCTTTGATGTGCGCCTCCACTTCACTCAGCGGCGCGAGGCGGTAATCCTTGTCGAAAACGTAATCAGACCAGCCGGTTTCGACGACGACCGAGGTGGCGTGGATCGAACCCAGAACTGCGAGTTTGTAGCTACTTGTATTAGTGGTTCCGATACCAACGTTGCCAGCAGTATCTATGACAAGATTCGGGGTGAATGTGCCCGAGCTAACATTCCCTAAAAGGTTTGGCGTATTCCAATGGCCCAACCTGAGGGGACTAGCTGAACCTGCAGCAATCGCAGGATAATCGCCGTACTGCTTAACAAAGCCCAGTCTGCTACTTCCGGCATCCAAAGTAATCACCGAGTTTTCAGTATTCGCGTAAAGATCGCCGCCACTGCCAGTACTTCCGTAGCTGCCCTTGACTTCAAGTTTGGCTCCCGGGTTCGTCGTACCGACGCCGACGTTGCCGGTTTCGGAAATTCGCATGCGCTCCGGAGATCCAGATGGATCACTACTGCCTGCAGTGAATACAATGTCGCTTCGCGACGATACGGCCAGGTTGTTTTTCACGCCCCCGGATGAATCGTAGGTGTAGATGCCATGCGCAAAAGCTCCATCACCCGGTCTTGTGAATTTCCAGCCGACACCACCGACGGCGAAATCTGAAATTCCCGAGGCGGAAGTCGCGATATAAGTTTGAATTTCCTGTTTCGAACCTGCCACGACGTGAAATTTTGCGCTGGGGCTCTGGGTTCCGATCCCAACATTGCCACCATTTTTAATGGTTAGATATCCCCAGTTGTTGCTATTGCCAATCAACACATCGCCGGACCCTGTGTTCCCAAAGTAAGATATTCCGCTACTTCCTCCCTCCATAAATGCTCTCACACTGGTTCCTGTATCCATTGTACTGATCCAACCACCCTGAACATCAAGTTTGGTCGCAGGAGCAGTGGTGCCGACGCCGATACGGCCACTCGTGTCTATGACCATGCGGTAGGAGGAAGTCTGGTCATCAAAGACGAAGAAATCGCCGTTGGCGTCGCTGCCAATGGTCGATTGCAACACGTCACCCACTTTAAACCCCATGTAAGCATTGGAAGTCCCGTTCAGAGAAAGGAGCCGCGTCGGATTCGTCGTGCCAACGCCCACATTGCCGCCGGCTTGAACATATATTTTGGGATTATTGTTGGTGACAATGGCGAGATCGTGGTTCGACAGAGTGCCTTCCTTTGCATATCCAAGGGTGTTATCCACGCCTCCGATCCAGTCTTTTGTATTGTCAGACGCTTCAAAGAAATTCGTCGTCACGCCGCGCGCCAAAGATACCCCTAATCCTCCAGAAAGCAGCGATCCCCCGCCAATGCTTAAATTGGTCGAGGGGGTTGCGGTCCCAATGCCCACACCGCCGGTCGATTTGATTCTCGCACGTTCAAGGCCATTCGTATTAAAAACAATATCGCCGCTCCCGCTTGGTGTCGTGAGGGTGATATTCTGACCTGCGCTTCCGGCGTTCAGATTGAGGCCTGATGCTCCACCGGTAAGTGCACCGTTCGTATTGGTAATACCACTCGACGCAGTGAAGGCTCCAGTCGTGGTGAAAGCGCCGCCGGCGGTCAGCGCGGAGCCACTGCCGGTGAGTGTTGCCGTATCGAGGGTAATTGATTTACTGACCGGACTGAGCGTCACCTTGGCAGTTCCGCTGTTGAAAAGAGAGAGGACACTGTTGGCGTCCAACTTGGCAGTTGTTACGGTAGTCGTACCGTTGTTGTACTGCCAGAGCCAGTCGCCATTCGTCGTGGGTTTGCGCTGCTCGAAATATACGGCGCTGGCGTCGTCGGAGATTTTCAGGCGGTAATCCGTGGTTGAGCTGATCGCCACCGCGCCTTGGGTGAACGCCGTGCCGTTCATGTCCACGTTGTTCGTCACATAGAGATTACTGGCGATCGTGTCGCCACTGATCATCGTCTGGGCGGGAAGCGCAAGGCCCGCAGCCAAGCCAAACAGGGCAAGAAGAGCCGGACGGAGGGAGAAACGTTTTTTCATGAAATAAAGGGAGAAGAAAATTTCACTACAGGACACGGAGACAGAAAGGTTTTACACCAAGGTCGCGAAGGGATCGAAGGATTGAGATCGATGGATTTTTATTCGTGTTCATTCGCGTGATTAGCGGGTCATCTGCCTGGATCGTACTGCGACGCTTTCGCATCTGTTTCAGTCGGGAAACAGCACGAAAAAAAACCCGGCGCGAACCGGGGGATGAGGTATTCAACAAAAAAGGTGGCATGACGGGTGGCCCTTCCCCGCGACGAAAAAATTTAGTTGAGGAATACGTTCGGAAAAAATGCCAGCAAGCGGAAAAGAGAATTTTCCGCACGTCGTAAGCGCGCGTTTAGTTTTTAGCACAAAACGCGAAAAGGATTTGGGCTAATGCGATGTCGACTATAAGTGACGAACGGAGGTTGCCCGCGAATGACACGAATCAACGCGAATGGAATGACTCCAAAATTTTCCGAACGTTTTGCCCACGTTCCGAGCGAAGCGAGAAGCCTGACAACACACGAAAGGGCACGAAATTGGAACCCGGAAAAAACGAACGGATTTTTGATTTCAGAGATTTTGGCCGCGAAAATCCACGAAGAGGCACAAACATGTTTGAGGCCAATTCCTGAATTTCCATTCGGTGGATTCGTTCGAACCCGGTTTCAAAAAGAATGCTTTAAAGCTAAAAAAAGATTCATCACCGCACAGCCTGCCCTCTTCAAATCAGCCCCTTGAACCCTTCTCTTTATATTTCCTTTGATCAGCTCCCCCTCAGTTCTTCAACAGTTCGGAGGAATATTCCAGGCCGGCGGGAAATCGCCAAGTCTCGGCATGCTCCTCCCCGGTGAGGATTTGCTTCAGCCCGGTCACGCGGATTGATTCGATGATTTTATTTTGCCAATAAAGCGCGTCTTTCTGCCACGATTCACCCTTGGGGCCTTCGAAATAGAGGGACACCCCGAGATCGATCCGCAAATAGGTCCGGCTATCCAAGCCCAAAACAAGAATTTCGCTTTTAGGCACACCATTCCAAGTGGCACCCACCCGGTTTAATCGCGCCCATATCACGTCGCCGATAGCTGCATAACTGATTGTGCACTTATCCGTCGTCCCATCTTTAACAAAGGCCAGGTCGTAGTAGGAGTAAATATCCCTGGGGTACCGAAAGTCAGCTCCGGCTTTAAATATCCGCAAGGCCTCCGTTCGGGAACGCTCCGCCGCCCCTTTACCTATTCGGGTTAATGTAATGTCCACGACCATGCTGCCGAGTGGTCCACGAAAAAATGATCGGGACCATTCCAGATCCTTTGTGCAAATCACAAAATCCCCCCCTTTTCCGATTTTTTCCTCAATATCAGCCGGAACCGGATGAAATCCAAATTGCGAATTCGCCCACCGGGCGGGCATTTCGAGCGATACATGAATGTCCTTATAATCGATCGGAATACGGGTCATGGGCGTATCTGCAGATCGCGCCGCAAGTGTCGCCCAGAAAAACATGCCCAATAATGCCATGGATTTCATGGGGGAAATCAATTCCCCGCGGCCCAAGTGAACCAGTTGAATACTCCACCCCCGCTATTCACGCGGGTGTGCGGTGACTTGGTTTCGTCTTTGCTCGCAAGTTTTGGAGCGGCAATCAGGCTGGCCACTACCTGCAACGGGTTGCCATTCATACCCACGATATTGGGCACGAGATCCGACGAAGAAAAAACATGGGGCATCAACCGGGCATCGATTGACGTTGCCAGGCGGGCGGCGTAGGCGGAATTGGCCGCGCCGGCATGGGGATAAATCGTAAGATTGGGCGCGCTAATTCCCTGAATGGCCAACTGGCGCATGGCGCTGACCGTGGTGGCGAAACCCTGGCTATGTGCCACCAAGGTGACAGTCCGGTGGTTCGCAACGGCATCCTTGAGACCGGCAGCCAATTGACGCGAGGCTTTGCTGCTTATTCCAAGAATATCGCCGGCAGTTTCAAAAATATCGGAAATGTATCCATGGCTGCTATTGTTGGCCACGGTAAATTGTTTAACATCCGCGAAACGATCCTGCAAGTGCGCCACGCCGAGCGACAGGTGTCTGCCCAAAGTGCCTTGGATTCCATTCACGTACACAAGATTGGTATAGATTCCATCCGTCTCGTATAACTGCCATTTTCCATCAACTTTTTCTGCAAAATAAAATCCTGACTTAGCCCCTTCAAGAGCATTGTTCATGTCTTCACGAGTCTTGTACACGCCCCGTGGTGTGCCTCGCGCGCGAGCATCAACATTCGGATCGTCTTCAATTTTATTGCCGGTACTGGGAGGAGGTGGTGGACCGTTAACGATATAGTCGGCCACCTGACGCACCGTGTTTGAAATCAGTCTGTTGGTATAAAAATTCCACACATTCTTGAGG
>JBEHXD010000179.1:0-9355 GCA_048498875.1 Verrucomicrobiota bacterium | reverse complement strand
AAACGTCACGGACAATTGGACGCCCCGCGTTTGGTCCCTGGTTTAAAGCATCATGAAACAAGCCCCCATGATCACGGTGGGCAATATCGCCGCTGCCGCCAGTGCGAGCGGCTTTACGCCTTCCGGAAAAAATCGGGCGAGAATAGCCTGACCGGCGGGATTGGGAGCGTTGGCAATTACCGTTAATCCTCCACCCGTCACCGCACCGGCGACGACGGCATATTTGAGTGAATCGGTAAAGCCAGGAACGAGCGAAGCCAGATAGGTAATGGCGGCGTTGTCATTAAAAGCGGTGAGAATCGTGGCGCCTAAAAATAGCGGAATTTCGCCCAGTCGGCCAAGGATCGGCTGGATCCACCAAGTTTGCAGACCGCCATGCACCACGAGTCCCGCCAGAAAAAAGCCAACAAGGATGGGCGACCTAAGATCGAGCGTTTCCTGGTGGTGCGCGGTTGCCTGCGTGAAGGCGAGAAAGAAGAGAAAGGCTGCGATAAACATAACCGGGTGGTGCGCCTGCCAAACGGTGAATGCGACAAATCCAAGATGAACCAGGGTGATCCACGCTGGGACCGGAGGCCGGCGCCGTGTTGGTTTTTCTTCTGCCGCCCTCGCGGTGAGGGACCTCAACTGTTTCCTGAATATTAAAAAATAGAGAGTGGTTGCGATAATGATGCCGACCGCCGCGCGCCAGCCAAAATGAGTCAACATGTGTAACAGGTCCCATTGCCAGGGGGTGGCCACCATGATAACCGGGGGAGCGGCGAAATGGGTGAGGGTACCGCCAACGGACACGTTGACGAACAACAATCCTAAGGTCGCATAGCTCAGCGTAGGTTCTGGTCGAAGAACGTAGAATTGGCGCGCAAGCAGCAACGCGGCTATAGTCATCGCGGCGGGTTCGGTGATGAGTGAACCAAGCAAAGGAGCAACCAACAGGATGGAAAACCACCAAGCTGCGGGAGTTTCGCCACCCAATTTCGCGACAAGGCGCAGGCACTTTTCCGCGAAGGTGAGAACCGGACGGGTGGCCGCCAGTGCCATAATAATTACCACAAACAACGGTTCGGTGTAGCTAACGTGTTCACTGATATATCCCACTACCGCCTTCCAGCCCTTGAACCACGTAATCGCTCCGGCAAGCACGATAACCCAAATTCCGAAAACGGCTTCAATTTCGCCGAAAAAATGGAGCATCTGTCCGACAAAACTCACCTCATCCGGCTGACCATCCTCGTTGGCGTCCGCGAGATCTAATGTTTGCTTTTGGTCGATTCGCTTTGCGTGACGTTCCTCCACGATGTGGGCCCAATGCCTGATTTTGGCCGTGAGAAAAGTATGAACGATGGCGCACAAAAAAATAACGAGGGCTGCCAAGTTGAACGGTTCAACGTTGACCCGGTCGACTAGGACGGCCCACAAGGTCGCACCGGCAGTATCATGATATTGATCGAGCGGGATTGGCAGCAGGGTGGATTGGGCTGTCGTTTCGGACACGGTTGCTTGGAAGAAGAATGTGATGAGTCCACCCAATGGGGAGAAGATGTTCATTGCCATTAGCACGGAGCGTTGGGCGGATGGAGGAGCGATGGCAATCGAGATGAAGACCATGAGGATATTTCCCGGGGTTGCGTTCTTTGCGCGCCACTGTTCACTCGGGATGCATATCCTCTGCGACCGGCATGACTGCAGCCTTACCTACATTTTCGTCACCACCACGTGTGTTAGTGGTCGAAGACGAGGAAAAGACACGGATATCGGTGGAAAAAGGTTTTGGTCTTGAAGGGTGGATTGTTCGGACGGCCGCGGACGGAGAGAGTGCGGTCACATTGCTGAATAGCGATACCTTCGACCTACTTATCCTTGACTGGATGCTTCCCGGGGTCGACGGCCTCGCAGTGTTGCGGCATGCGCGGGATCGTGGGACGCAAACACCGGTGCTGATGCTCACGGTCCGCGACTCGCTCAATGACCGGGTTTCCGGCCTGGAGGCAGGAGCGGACGACTATCTCACGAAACCGTTCGCATTCGCGGAACTACTTGCGCGAAGCCGCGCCTTGCTCCGTCGCCCCGTTTTGAGCGCCGGACATTTTTTGAGCTGCGAAGATTTGCAACTCGATACCCGCGCGCGGGTCGCCGTGCGGGCGGGGGAGCAGATTTCTCTTACGCCCCGAGAAGTGGATATTCTGGAATATCTCCTCCGATACCAAGGCCAGATCGTCACGCGCGAAATGCTGGAGCGGGACGTTTGGAAACAAACGCGGCGCTTCACTTCGTTGGATAATGTAATTGATGTACAGATCATGCGGCTGCGAAAAAAGATTGATGGCGAAGGTGCCAACCGTCTTTTGCACACCCTTCGCGGTTTGGGCTATCGACTTGGCAAGGAGTCACTGTGAGACAGTGGTGGGAACGGCGTCCGGTTCGGTTTCGACTCGCCGCTTGGTATGCGATTGGCGGATCGCTTCTGCTGCTGGCGTTTAGTGGGACGGTATATTTTTTCGTGGCGTATCGGATTGCCCAGCCCCTGGATCATCAGTTGCAGCGTGACCTTTTCACGGTGCGCGAGCATCTGAAGGTGACGACCGATGGTGCGGTGTTATGGGATGGAAAATCAGTGCAGTCCGGGGAACGATGGCCGCCAACGAACCCCTGGTTCGAACTCTGGAACGAAAAAGACCAGCTCGTGCGGCGATTTTGGCCCTTCAACGAAAGCCGGCTGGAGCAATTGCCTTTTGCGCCGGCGCATGGACGCGAGACTATCTCGGTCTTTGCGATTTCGCCGGATGTGAGACTTCGTGTGCTTTCCGTGCCTTTTCCGATCGAGGGGCGGGCGGACTCGTGGATGCTTCGCATCATGTGCATTCACGAACCGGCCGCGAACGCGCTGGGCGCATTGGTATTCGTAATCGCGGTCGCCCTGCCCGTGGTGGTGGTACTTTTGGTTTTGATTGGCTTCAGTTTTACCCGTCGCTGGTTGAAACCTCTCGATCAGATGGTGGTCGAGGCCAATCGCATCACCGCCCACGGCCTGAGTCGCCGTCTGCCCGTGGTAAATCCGCACGACGAGTTGGGTCGCCTCGCCGGAGTTTTCAACATCACTCTCGCCCGACTCGAAGATTCGTTTCTGGCGCTGGATCGTTTTGTGAGTGATGCGTCTCATGAACTACTCACGCCGTTGACCACATTGCGCAGCGTGGGTGAAGTGGGCTTGCGTGCAGCTCAAACTCCCGAGGCCTACCGCGATATCATCGGGAGCATGCTGGAAGAAGCGCTCCGCCTGCAATTGCTCGTGGAAAAATTACTCCAGTTGGCGCGAGCCGAAGGTGGAGCAAAAATGCTGGAGCAGAGTCGGGTGCAGGTTGATGAATTGGCCCGACAATGCGCAGATGATGCGTTGATTTTGGCCGAGGAAAAGGGGCAGGAAATAAAAGTTGAATCCGTGCCCTGCGAGCTGAAGACCGATCCGTTACTTTTGCGCCAGGCGCTGCAAAATCTCGTGGACAACGCGATGAAGTACAGTCCGCACGGTGCGACGATCACGATCAAGGTGATTGATACCGCCATGATGTGCATTGTGTCTGTCATCGACAATGGCCCGGGAGTGCGGGCAGAACATCAATCCCGTTTGATGGACCGTTTTTTCCGTGCGGACGAAGCACGAGGTCAGCGAGGCGGGGGATATGGGTTGGGCCTGGCTATCACCAAGGCTTACCTCAGAGTTCTTGGGGGTTCGCTTGAATACGAGCCGGGCGCGCCTCAAGGCAGTATTTTCCACCTGAAAATTCCCAAGATTTAGCCGGTGGCTTCCGTGCCGCCGGCACTGTTCAGCTCTTTAGCCGTTTGTCCGATCATCAGCCATGCCATGTGATCCAGAAACTGAGTCGCCCCGGCATGCTGCGCCCAGTGTGCTTGGCCCGCTTCACCCATCCAGACGATGGGTACGGAAGAATGCGCCGCGCGGAGGGTGGAGACCAGCCCAGCGCCTTTAAGTTGAGGCGTGCTGTGCGCGATGACGACGGTTTCATGACCTTCGGGTGGAAGGCCGCGTATAAGTTCGATCGCAGTATTGGCGTCCTGGCATTCCTGGACCAATGCATCGGGAAACTGACGGAGGAGCGTTTTTGAGACCAAAAATCGGTTGTGCGAATCGTCGTCGATCACCAGGTATTTTCGGAACGCACCCATGGTGGTGACAGTGGCGGCGGTCCACCCGGATGGTCAGCAAGGAACGCCTGACGGAAATGTCAGGTTCGCGAATTCCCTTGGACGATTACCTGACTGAATTGTCAGCCGAGCTTTCTGTTCCGACAGACGATTTCCGCCGAACTTATAGCATGGTTAAAAATATCACGTCAGTCTCCGCCGCTGCAAAATCCATTTCCAATCAACATAATAGCCGGAGTCCTTTGGTCGTCCTGAGCGGAGCGCATGAGGCTATCCTTGACGCGGGCAGTCCGCTGCCCCGGATCGCAATGGTTTCCACTCACGGGTATGTCGCGGCCGTCCCGCCCTTAGGCGCAGCTGATACGGGAGGCCAGGTGGTTTATGTTCTGGAGTTGTCCAAGAAATTGGCCTTGTTGGGCTATCAGGTGGATATCTGGACCCGGCGCTTTGAAGCCCAGGCTGAGATTGAGCGCGTCGCCGATCGGGTGCGCATTCTGCGCATGCCCTGTGGAGGTCCGGGCTTCCTGCCCAAGGAATACCTTTGTGATCATTTACCCGAATGGAACGAGCATGCGCTCCGGTTTATTGAAGCGAACGGGCTAAACTACAATTTTATCAACAGTCATTATTGGGATGCGGGACTCGCCGCCCAGCACCTCGCCAATGTTCTGAAAGTTCCCCATGTCCACACGCCTCATTCACTCGGTTGGTGGAAAAAGCGACAGATGGAAACCGACGCGCCGCAATCGGCGGCTGAGTTCGAACAGCGTTACAATTTCAAACGACGGATCGAGGAAGAACGCCAGCTGTACCTCGATTGCGACATCGTAGTCGCGACCACGCCGCCGCAACTGGATCTGATCGTCGGCAAATATGACATCCCGTCCGACAAGGTGCGGATGGTGCCGCCGGGATATGACGATCACCGTTTTTTTCCGGTCAGTGATGCGAGCCGCGCGGCGATCCGCCAGCGTCTCGGTTTCGAAGGAAAGGTGATTCTCGCTCTGGGCCGGCTCGCGCGCAATAAGGGCTACGATTTGTTGATTGAGGCATTTTCGCTGGTGGCCGCCCGTGACGATAAGGCCATCCTCCATCTGGCGGTGGGCGGGAAGGACATGAACGAGAACGAGCAGAAAATCCTCGGCGAACTCAAGGCCAGCGCCGTGAAAACCGGACATGAAAACCGCATTCATTTTGGATCCTTTATTCCGGACGAAGATCTGCCGGATTTTTACCGGGCGGCCGACTTGTTTGTGCTCTGCAGCCGCTATGAACCGTTCGGAATGACGGCTATCGAAGCGATGGCTTCCGGAGCTCCGACGGTTGTCACGGTGCACGGAGGACTGTACCGCGCGCTCTCCTTTGGCCGCCACGCGCTCTTTGCTGATCCTTTCGACCGCGAAGATTTGGGAATTACGATGGCGAAAATCTTTCGTCATCCGCGTCTGCGTGATCGACTCGCGAGGATGGGTGCACACAAAGCGCGCAGCTTATTTACCTGGACGGGTATCGCCCACCAGCTGGTGGCAGCGGTGGAGCATCGCGTGAGCGTGGGAGTATCTCTCGTGGACACCGACTGGGATGAACCGTGGAACGACGGCGACTGAAACTAATTCGATGAAAACCTTAACCTTTCCAAATTATGTTAGATCCAGAAACTATTTCCAAAATCATTCAAACGGCGATTATGGCGAGCGTCGCCCTCGGGCTTTTCTTCGGACTTAAAGGTCGGATCCTGGCTTTTGCCCAGTGGGCGCGTCTTCCTCGACTCGCATTACGTCCCGTCCGGATGGCCTTGCGTTACGCCATCCTCGCCGCCGCGGCCTTGCTTATTCTCGGTCGCTGGGGCTTCGAGGTGAATGGCATCATTGCCGTGATTGGAACCATCCTTGGCCTCGTGGCGATCGGCTTTGTCGCGGTGTGGAGCGTGCTGAGTAATTTTCTGTGCACGCTGGTGCTCGTTATCCTGAAGCCCTTCTCGGTCGGTGATGATGTCGAACTACCCACCACTGGCGTACGCGGCAAGGTTATCGATCTCAGCGTGGTTTTCACCACCCTTGAAAGTGGTCCCGGAGAAACCGTGTTGATTCCAAACAACACGTTTTTCCAAACCATCTTCAAGCGGCGAATCGGCGCGGTGACCAGCGATCTGGGCCGTCAACTGCGAGACTCCCGCCGACCGGAGGAGGCAACCTCTCCCATGGCTCCGGTGCACTCATGATCGTTTCCGGTCCCTGTCTTTTTTATGCCGATCTCGAGGCCCACCTTCCGGCTGCGTCGGGACGATGTTTTCAACCTGCTTTTTCTTCCATGAGTACCGTCCCATCTCCCGCCATCCGGCTGTTTTCCACCGATCTCGATGGCACACTGATCGGTAACCCTGAATCGATGCATCGTTTCAAGGATTGCTGGGAAAGCCTGTCGAAGGGCGCACGGCCTCTGTTGGTTTATAATAGTGGCCGGAGCGTGAAAGATACGCTGATGTTTTCGCAGGCAAAAAAATTGCCGGAACCGGATTATGTCATCGGAGGTGTCGGCACCGAATTCCACGATGCACAACGGCCCGGCCCCAACCCTGAATTTCTAGCGCAGTTTGGTGAAGGATGGGATCTTGCGACTGTCGAACGAATCGTAAGCGCCACTCCTGGCATCGAACGGCAGCCGCCGGAGTTCCTTCATCCCTATAAATCCAGCTGGTTCTTGAATCGGGCGGATCGCAACCAGTTAGCGGATTTAGAGGAGCGGCTTCGCGCCGCTGGTCTGCAGGTCGCCGTGATCTATTCCAGCTTGCGGCATCTCGATGTGTTACCGGCCAAGGCGGCGAAAGGGAATTCGCTTGGCTGGCTCTGCCGGCGGCTGGGACTTTCGACCGATCAGGTGTTGGTCGCGGGTGACACCGGCAACGACAGCAGCATGTTCCTCTTGCCGGGGGTAAAGGGGATTGTGGTGGAGAACGCCCAACCCGAATTATTTGAAGCCGTGGTCAAGCTCCCGGTCTTCGTTTCCACCAAAATCATGGCTGAAGGCGTACTGGAAGGCCTGAAGCATTTTGGTGTGCTGCCAACGCTCGCGCGACCGGACACCACCCCGCCGGTTGCGCGGGCGCGGGCGGCTTGGCAGGGTATGTTGTTTGGGCCCGAATCGCTGGAATCGCTGACACCCGAAGACCGCGCGTTGATCGCGAAGGGTTATGAGATGGCGTTGGTCGCTTTGCGAAAAAATATCACGCCGCTTGGCTTTTCCGCCTGTTCCTTGTCCGACAACAAAGTCACCGGCACCGACGCCAATTACCATAGCGTCTGGGCGCGGGATGGTTGCTTTACCGTCGTCCAAACGGCGGAAATGAATGACCCGGATATTCGGGCCGCGCAACGCGCGACATTGGTCACCCTGCTCGATGCCATCGCGACCAATGGCCAGGTGCCGGCCAACGTGCGCATCGCCGATGGAGTGCCCGAATATGGTGGGGTCGGGGGCATTTGCTCCATCGACAGCGGGCTTTGGCTGATCATCGCGGTCTATCATTACGTTACGCATACTGGTGACCAAACGTTGCTGACGGAGAATTCCGTCCGTTTGCAACGGGTCATGGACTGGCTTTCGGCGCACGATGGAAATAATGACGGATTGATTGAAGTGCCCGAGGCGGCGGACTGGACGGATCTTTTTGGGCGCAGCTATCACGTGCTTTACGATGAGGTGTTATGGTATCGCGCCAATGTCTGTTTCGGGCGCTTGTTGGAATATCGCTGCGACTATGACCGTGCGGCGGATTATTTGCGGTGGTCGCAACAAATTGCCGGAAAGATTAAAGCCTCTTTCTGGCCGTCCACCACGGTCGATCCCACCAACATCCGCACCTTTGCCGACCGGCAGGTTTCGCTCGGCGACACCCAGTACTTGCTGGCGGAAATCACTCCCTTTGCGTTTAACTGGCGTTGCGATGTCCTCGGAAACGTTCTGGCGTTTTTGACCAACGTTATCGATATCGACCGTGCGCGCACCGCGTTTCGTTTCATGTGGGGCGTCGGCGTGAGCCAGCCCTGGCCGGTGGCAAATCTCTATCCGGTCGTGCAGTCCGGCGATCCGGATTGGCGCGCGTATTACACCGTAAATCTCCTCAATCTTCCGCATCATTATCACAATGGTGGGATCTGGCCCTTCATCGGGGGAATGTGGGTGCGTTTCATCCATCGCCTCGGGCTCCACGATATTGCCCGAACCGAGCTGGTGAAACTGGCGCAATTAAATCGCCAGGGAAAAACGCACGAGTGGGAATTCAACGAATGGTTTCACGGCCAGACCGGACGCCCAATGGGCAAGGCTTACCAAGCATGGTCCGCCGCGGCATTTTTGCGCGCCTGTCAGGAACTGCACCTCGCACCGGAGGCTGCCCAAGGCGAGTAACGATTGTTTGGTGCGTGATCGTGGCCGCCAGGTCGCCGATTTTGGCGGTAACTGGCGGAGGTGGCGGCCAGCCCTTGGCTTTGGAATTCAAGCTCGATTTGGTTTCACTCTTCGCCGCGCTTTCGGACCATTCAATAATTCGGTCGTTAGCGTTCACCGGTGATCCTGACTCTCGAGTAGGCCCTGAACGGATTCGGGACCCCAAGTGCCGGCGGCATAATTGGGGAAATCACTCGACGACGTGGTAATCCGGTGCTCTCGATGCCGATGTCGTGGCGGTTGCCATCGGCGACAACATGCAGGCAAGCATTCTCGCGAGTCTGCTGCTGAAGCAACTCGGCGCCCGGCGCGTCGTCGCCCGTGCGCATGACGCCAAACATGCGCAGGTCCTGGAACGACTCGGCGTGGAAGAGGTTGTGCTGCCGAGCCGCGAAATCGCCCGACGGCTGGCGGAGCGCGTGCCCGAGGGAGGCAACGCCGACCGGCATTCACTCACGGGCGAATATGTGTTGGCCGATATCCGACTTGGTTCCGTGCTCGACGGAAAAACCGTGGCTGAGGTCAAGCTATCGAATTGGGTGGGGCGCGGTTCTGCTCAAGCAATCAGGGCAAGAACCGTGGATTTGCAACCGATCGCGCCGGGCCTGCGCTTGGGGGCCGGCGACCAGTTGTGGGTCGTGGGAGAACGAAAAAGTAGAGAAGTTTGAGCGAGACTGTGGATCGCGGGGGGCAACCGGGGAACCGTAAAACTCCGGGCTGGCATTACCCTTACCGAGTGAAAGGA
>JBEHXD010000178.1:0-9374 GCA_048498875.1 Verrucomicrobiota bacterium | reverse complement strand
TCGACTCGTTGTACGAGATGCTCACGTTCAGCGGCAGAATGTCGTGGGTCAGCAGACGGTTGAGGTGCAACACCGCACCGCCACTCGTCGAGTGGCCTTTCACGATGGCCGACAGGGGATATTGGTCGGGCAACTTGTAGACGCCGGGATCCACGTTATAGATCTGGCGGTTGGCGCCGTCCTTCTGGGCGGTGGCGCTCTTGGTTTTCACCTGATCGTAACGCCAGCCAAGCGTGGCGACCAGCGCATCGTTCCAGAAAAACCCCTGATACGAGGCCGCGTCGGAGATCGTCTCGCGTAGCGTTTTCGTCGCACCCGTGAGAAGGGTTTTGTCGGCCCCTTCGTTATAGCGGAGAAGACTGTCCTGCACATTCGTCCAGCCAACGTAGTTTGCCGGATTGGAATTCTGGGTGAGCTGGGTCGTGCCCGCGACCGGAACTCCGTTAAACACCTGATTGAGATTCGTTGGCACGCTCCAGGGAGTGTTGTACGCCACGCTGTAGTTCTGCCAGGTGCTGTCGAACACGCGAACGCCCGTGTCTGGCATCGTGATCGTGGACCTGATGTTCGGGATATTGAGACCCGAGGCGGTGGATGCATTGACAACCGAGGGCCCGAGATAAATCACCGCCTGGGGAGCACGATCGCTCCACAACGGACTGGTGCCGTCGTTGGCATTCCAAAAACCCTGGTACGCCTTGCTGTTGGCGTACAACTGATAGGAGATTCTTTCGTTGAAATATTTCTCGTCTGCAGTGACGCCGTTGAACCGCTGCTTGCCAAAAAGCTTCAGGAGAAAAGCGTTTTTGGTGAGGTCCGATGGACGCAGTTCGCCAAAGAGCGAGGCTCGCAGATACTTTCGATCCGAGGTCGTCAGGCTGCCGCCGGCACCACCGGCACCGAACACGAAGGGACGTCCGTAATTGGGATTGCTGATGCCGGTGCTGCTCGGATGAGTGTAGTAGTCCTCGCCGTTTCTGGTAATGTCGATCGAGATGGTCGGCTGCCAACCGAGAAACGACCAGCCGCCGTTCTCCACGTGTTGGTGATCGTAGGAAAAATCGACGCCGATGCGATCGTCGAACATCGTTTGTTGCACATCGATGTTCTGGGCATTCCAGCCGTTGAATTCGCGCTTGTTCGGGCCATCGAGCAATTGGTTGTAGAAGTCGTACACCGAGGGATCGAGCAGCGACATCGCGCGGTATTGGCCGTATTTGGAGTCGGTGAAATACTGCGTCGGCTGCCAGTTGTTGTAATTCAGAGCCGCTCCCGTGAAAGATCCGACCGAGTAAAACGGCACGTATTGTCGCAAGCCTGCGTCGCCGCTCGAAACCGAGAGGACGTTGCCGTTGGCATCGCGCCAGCCGTTGTTGATGAAGCCACCGAACGCGGAATCGAGCCGGTTGGTCGAACCATCGATGAAAAAGACCGGCTGCTGCACCTGGAAGCCCGCGAGATAGGGCTGATAATTCACCGTGGAATTGTTACCGGCGCCGTAACCATTTCCGGCGACCACGCCATCGGTCCGGGTCGGGTCGTAAACAGTGTTGACTGTGGCTTTACCCATGCCGCCCCACGGATTGTCGGCACTGATTGCCACCGGCCTGAACCAGGGCGTGATGCTGTCCATCGGCGGAACCGTGCGCGGATGATTGGAATTTATTTCACCGTGCTCCGCTTTTATTTTAATGCTCGTGTGAAAGTCGCGGCGGCTGAAAAGCTGCGGATCAAAGCGGATGGTGCCATAAAGCCGGCGCTGATCCTCGAAGGCGGGATCCTGCTCGTAATTGCGCTCGGTCAACAATCCGTCGATCCGGATGGCCAGCACGCCCGGGATCAGCTGCTGGTTGATATCGAGGTTGGTGCGCAGCGAATCATAGGAACCGAACCGCGCCTGGACGCTGCCCAGATTCCTGAACTCGGCGTTGCGAGTCGAAGCGTTGACGATGCCCGCCGGACTGCCCAACCCGTACAGAATGGAATTCGGCCCGCGCAGGGTATCGATGCGATCGATGTTAAAGGAATCCCAGGGAATATCGCTGATGAAAAAGTCGCGGGCAGAGTCCGCCGCGGCGAGCCCGCGAACCCGGTTCGCGTTTTGCGGCGCGATCAGGTTGCCCTGCTCGCTCACGTTGGTGCTGTTGCCCATGCCGCCATAGGTGCCGCGCGGCCCGGAAACCTGGGCATTGGTGGTATATTGGAGCAGGCTTTGATTATCGGTGGCGCCGATGTCATTCAAAAATTCCTTCGTATACACGGAGATTGAGGCGCCGACATCCGCCAGATTCGTCCGAATGCGCGTGCCCGCCAGAGTCTGGGTCGCCTGATAACCGTTATCCTGCGACGAGGTGACTTCGAACGGCGAAAGCTGGATGATTTCGTCGTCGATCTTGGGCGGGGTGGTCGACGCCTGCTTGGCCTGCGCGAAAAGGCTTTGCCACGGAACTACCGCCGCGAACAAGCCGAACACTAACGTGCTTTTTGTCTTCATCATGGGGTGAGGGTTTGCCGGGCTGGACAACATTCATTGATTGTGCAGCGCGCCGCCGTGATGAAAGGATCGTGAATCTTCGAGACTCAAGAGGACATTGGTCGATTCGCCGACTATAACTTTAGTCGAGTTTCCGCCATTGACCCTTGCAGGCCCGCGGCCCGAAGGGAAAATACCCTCTTCTTTCAAAGGCAAATTTTTTCTCTTCCCCCGCCAACGATCATCCTCCGCCCTGACCTCACGTGTTTTTTCGGCGCACAGATTTTCTGCCATGAGATTTTTCCTGCATGGCCCAAAGCGCTCCCCTCACAACCAGCCAATGGGGACTTCGGCGGATGATTTCTGTCGCGTCATTCGATTTCGCGCCAGCGTCTGCCTGTTCGTTTTTCTGCAAATCGGCAGCCTTTTTTGTCTCCCTGCTTCCGCTCAAACCCAGCCACGTGGCCTGCCGTTCATTCGCACCTACCCGCTGGATGAAATCGGGAAAGTCCCGCGCGGCCTTCGGCTGGGTTTCGATTCCTTCGGCCGCTTTGCTGTGATGTATGACGGCCTCTTTTCCGTGCTGAACGATGCGGCCTGGGTCAACCGCGTCGACCCCGGCTCGCCCACGCGGGGCCTGATGACGACGATCCGGTTTGTCGACGGAAAATATTTCTACTGCGGCCGGAGCTCCTGGGGCATGGTGGACCTCACGCCCGAAGGCCTTTTTCGAGCCCACCCGCTCGTGCCACCGGATGCGCCAGCGTGGACAAATATCACTTCGTTCAATGACGTGATCGGGACACGCACAGGAGTCTATCTGTATGATCTCAAAGGCGTGATTTATTGGGATTTCGCCCGGCAGCGAAATTTTTTCTTCGAACTGCCTCGCGTCTCCACGCTCTTCAGCGTCGGCGAGCGGATTTTTGTCTCCTGCCAGGACCAGGTACTGCGGGAAATCCATCCGAATTTAGGATCAATCGACAGGATGAACCCCGAGGGACTCGAGGGCGCGGTCGTTGAACGCGCGGCGAAGCTGGATTCATCCCACACGTTGCTCGTATTGTACGACGGCCGGCTTATGAGTTTCGACGGACAGAGGGCTGTGCCGTGGACACCGCAGGTGCGCCATGAATTATACGGCCGCATTACGGCGCTTACGCCACTCGTCGACGGCGGCGTCGCCCTCGCCGTCCAAGGGGAAGGATTGATCATTACCGCGGCGGACGGATCGCTGCGGTGGAGATTCAACCTGCCGGAATTCCGGCGCATCGGCGGCCTGGCGGCGAATGAAGCCGGAGTCCTTTGGGTGGCGGGCGAAAACGCTGTTCGCAAGATTCTCTATGATTCCCCGCTCACGAGCTTCGGGCAGGAACTCGGTCTCACGGTTGCCTGGCCGACCATTAATTTGTGGAATGACCGGCTCGTGATGTTTTCGAACTCGACGCTTTATGAAATGGAATCCGCCCGTTCAGGCACCCCTTCCCATTTCAAACCGCTGGAACACGTGCCAGGCGGCGGCTTGTTCTGCATCGCCTCCCGCGGTACGGAACTTCTGGCCGCAACGGCCACCACGGTTTATGCCGCCGGCAGCGATGGACGATTTATTCCGGTGACCAAAATCGACCACGTCGCCGCGCTGGAATTCATCGAACCCGACGTCTGCGTTGCCATCGGCAATCGGGAAATTGCGGCCCTCCGTTTTACGGCCGGACGGTGGACAGAATGCGCCACGCGCATTGAAGGCGCAGGAGACGCTCCGCTCCGGAGCATGGTAAATGGTTCCGTGGTCTGGCTGGAATTGGGCGGAGACCATGTCGCGAGGCTCACCTACCGCGAGGGAAAACTTACCCTGCAACGGATACCCTTGCCCTGGAGCGGCACCCAGTGGACCAATGTGGGCGTGGTCGGCTCAACCGTCGTTCTCAGCGGACCGCCGGGCAACCGGACTTATTACGATGAGGCTCAGGAGAAACCCTGCACCGCTCCCGCACTGGACCGCCTGCTTGCCCGTTCTCCTTACTGGATCGATCGGGTCAACGAAGATGCCACCGGCCGGCTCTGGGCAACCTATTCCCACGGCGTGGTGACTTTCACTCCGAAAAATGGGGATTACGCAGTCGATGCCACCACTTTTGAACTCCGCAACGATCCCTATCCGTGGGTGGCCATGCTTCCCGGAGACAATCTCTGGATCGTTTCCAGCCGTTCGCTTTTTCACGTGGAACAGTCCAGCGAACGATCCCCCGTCCGCCCCTCGGCGATGCTGGTTTCCCTCATGGCCGATGACCTCAACCTCGAACTGCTGCATCAGGGAGGGCCGCTACTAACCCCGCCGCAGTTTGCCTTCGATGAAAACAGCCTGAGCGTCCGCTTGTTTTCCGGCACCTATGCGTGGCGATATCCGCCGCTCTATGAATATCGGCTCGGCAAGCCGGAATCATGGAAACCGGTAGATCCCAACCTTCTCCTGCGCTTCCCGAAACTGCGCGACGGCAGTTATCGCCTGGAAGTCCGTCCGGCAGCACCGAGCCGGCAAAACGCACCTCCCCTGGCTTTGGATTTTGTCATCAAGCCTCCTTTCTACCGCACGCCCGCGGCCTACGCGATCTATGCCTTCGCGTTGACCGGACTGGTTATTGTCATTGTTCGTCACACCAATCGCCGGTCCGTTCAACGCAACCTGGTGCTTGAAAGCCTCGTGGAAGAGCGCACCCGGCAGCTCAAAGCCACGATGGAAAAGCTCAATGAAGAGACCAGAAATGCCGCGACCCTCGCGGAGCGCAGCCGTCTCGCCGGGGAAATTCATGACAGCCTGCAGCAGGGCCTGAGTGGTTCCATCATGCAACTGGACACGACCATGTCCACGGCGACGATCCCCTCCACCCTGCGATCGCGCCTCAACATTGTGCGCAGCATGCTGTCTTATACGCGTGAAGAAATTCAGCACTCGGTGCTCAATCTGGAATCGCCGCTCCTGCAGAATTCCAATCTGGGCGATGCGTTGGGGAAACTGGCGGGTTTCATCAATTCCGGCTCCATTCGCCTCAATGTCCGCGTGCCGGTGCAGCCGGTCGCATTGGAGCCTCCAGTTCAGCATCATCTCCTGAGAATCGCGCAGGAGGCCATCACCAACGCGGTCAAGCACGCGGAGGCCAAATGCATCGAGGTGATTCTCGAATCAAATGCGCAGGGCGTATCGCTGGCCATCACCGACGATGGCCGGGGCTTTGATCCGGAGTTGCCTGTGAACAGCGAAAGCCATTTCGGTCTGCGGGGCATGAAAACGCGCGCGCGTGCGATGAAGGCCCGCCTGCAGGTTCGCAGCACACCTGGAACCGGCACCCGGGTCCAAATCGACGTCCCTTCAATCCATGACTCCAATGACCAAGCCCCCACGACGTGAGAAAATCCGCATCCTGGTCGTCGACGATCACATGCTGATGCGGGTCGGCCTGGTGACCGCGGTCTCGGACCAGCCCGACATGGAGGTTATCGCCAACGTGGAATCAGGCGAGGAAGCCCTTGAGAAATACCGTATCCACAGTCCGGATTTGGTCATTCTTGACCTGCGCATGCCCGGCGTCGGCGGCCTGGAGACCATCCGGGCGCTGCGCTCGATTTCCCCCCACGCAAAAATTGTGGTGTTCAGCAACTATGCCCGGGGCGAGGAAATTTACCAGGCACTCAAGCTGGGTGCCGCCGGCTTTGTGGTCAAAGACATGAAACTCGAGCGCCTGCTCGAGGCCATCCGCCAGGTCCATCGGGGAGAAAAATACATTCCCCCGGAACTGGCGGTTCGTCTAAGCGAACGTGTCTTCACCCAGCTCTCGGAACGCGAGCGCGAGGTGCTTTCACTCATCGCAAAGGGGCGCCTGAACAAGGAAATCGCCGCCCTGCTCGGGGTGACGGAAGGGACCGTAAAGCTCCATGTGACCAATATTCTGGCCAAACTGGATGTGACAGCACGCACGGAAGCCCTGGTGGTCGCTGTGCGCCACGGTTTGATCGATATCGAATAAATCCCGCCACGACTCACCGCAAACTGCCGCGAACTGAACGTTCACCCAAACGATGACACGGGCTTCGCGTCCCCCGACCTCGCGCAGGCTCGCCTGAGACCGGCGGCGGCAAACCTTGCCAGCACCTCGGGTTCAAGACCGGGTCCGATAATCCTCACCCGTTCGCGCAGGCGGCCGAGTTCTGTCCGGATAAACTCAAACTTGCGCAATTCGATCCGGTGAACCGGTGAAATCTCGAAATACCCGCAGTGATCCTCGAGGATGCTTTTCATTTCCATGCTCAAATTGGGATACCCTGAACTGTTGAGCCGGTTCACCACCTCCTCCGCCAACCGCCGGGCCTGATCCGCACCGCAGGCTGATCGGAATCTTGCCATCAAGCTCCAACCTAAATCGCGGTCCGCGAAGCTCACCCCCCGGAGCAATTCCCGATCAAGGCTGGACTCGAAGGGAAGGCACTTGCTCGACGGCCAGCATCGCGCGACCGCAGTCCGCATCGTGATCGTTGTGTCCATAATCACAAAGCGTGGAGGGACCAGGCCGCGTTTGCTTAGATTTCCGAGAAGCGTATCCCAAAAATCGCCGGCTTCGGCAGGTGCCGCTTGGACGCTCAGGATTTCTCGGATCCCGTTCCCGGCGATGCCCGCCACAGCTGCAACCCATGCTTCTTTTTCACGCGATGATCTGCGGCGGGGTATTTCGGCCGCATGGAGGGAAATATACGGATAGCTTTCCGGAATCGGACGCTTCAAGCACTGATCCAAGCGCCCCACCAGATCGGGAATTATTCCCGTCAAAAAGACCACGCCCCGTTTCTCACCCCACAGCCGCTCGATGATTGAATCCACCGACGCCACGGAAAGATTGCCGAAGTAGAGCTGAAGCAACAATTCTTCCACGTCGCATCTACCCTGCAGGAACCACCGCAACACCGATTGCGCCGGTTTCAATTTTCGAACAAGGGGTCCTTCTGTCTCACGGTTTTTCAGGTCAGCGCTTCTCCCGAGGCCTGCCTTGGCGATCATCTGATAGTTCTTCAAAAGGACGTTCTTGTCATATACCTGCCCGGTCTGCGCCAACGACCCCTCGTGACCCGCCGCAGGTGGCAGGTTTTCATGCGTGGATACTTTACCGATCTTCGGAGGCAACAAAGCAATCGCCATGGGGATAAATAATCTGGATTCATCCAGACGGCTTACGCTTCCGCATTCCGTTTCCAGCTCAAGACGCCTTTGGACATATCGGCAACCACTACTAAAGTAGGGCTCCGCTGAACCGGCCGTCGACCATGTCGCGGCGGCTGTCGCACGCCAAACCGGTATTCACACTAAAAAGCCGTTCACCTTTTACAGTGAACGGCTTCTTAAAGTGGTGCCCGAGGACGGACTCGAACCGTCATGCTTTTAGGCACAGGCTTCTGAGACCTGCGTGTCTACCAATTCCACCACCCGGGCAAAATATTTAATAATTTGATTAAGAACAACTAACAAAAACGGGCTTTTTCGTGCGTTTACTTTTTCTACACCGCTCTTCTACACTTTAATCATGGAAATGACGGAAAGTGAGCAGCAGTGGGAAAGAACAAACGTCACGAATCTACTTCGCAATCGTCAGAGCGGAAAGTACTACGCCCGCGTTAAAGTCAACGGCAAGCAGAAATGGCGTACGCTCAAAACTGAGGTATTTTCGGTGGCAAAACTACGTCTCGCTGACGTCGAAAAGACGATGCGTGCCCAAGGCGCGGCAATGCGCGGTGAAACTGTTCCGGGGGCTGTCTCAGAAACTACCGTGTCCCGATTTATCGCTGCTTTCTCGGCGCGCGTGAACAACAATTCCAAGCTAGCTCCAGCCAGCAAATCCCGAACTTTAGACTCAGTAAAAACTCTGATCAAAACGTGGCATGAACTCCCCGATCGGGATGTGCGGCGTGTAACGACCGCCGATTGCAACGCTTGGGCCATTTCAGCACTTCGGGAAGGCACTGGATTCATCGCGCCAAACGTCAAAACCAAGCGCAAGGGCATGTCGCCATCTTCATTCAACAAATGCGTTGATACACTACGTGCGATCTTCGAAATCGCGCATGAACAGGGCATGGTGTACGATAATCCTGCGAGGGAAGTACAGAAGGCTCCAAAACGACAAAAACGACTTGAATTACCGTCTTCCGCCCAATTCCAAGCCATTGTGAAAAAAATAGCGACCGCCGGCAGCCGCTGGTCCGTCGACGCCGCAGACTTGGTACGACTGCTTGCCTTTTCTGGAGCTAGACTAAGAGAGGGGACTGCTCTACGATGGCGGCACGAAGACTCCGCGAAAGGGCAACTAACCATTCCAGGAAGCAAATCGGCTACTAGCTATCGCATTGTACCGCTGTTCCCATCACTCGCCGCGTTGTTGAGCGAAATCCGCGAACGTAGAGGAACAGAGTCTAAGGACGTGTTTATTGCAAAAGTCGGCTCCTGTATGGACGCCCTTAAGTCCGCATGTCGTGAGGTCGGTGTAAAGCCGATGACCCATCACGATCTTCGACATCTTTTCGCCACTCGATGCATCGAGTCTGGAGTCGATATTCCCACAGTATCGCGATGGCTAGGTCATTCTGATGGCGGTGCCCTTGCCATGCAGACCTACGGTCACCTCCGCCAAGAACATAGCTTGGCGCAAGCGGCCAAAGTCGTCTTTTAAAGTCGCGCTCGTTAAGCAGCCTGAGAACAAAACCGCTCAATCGAGCGGCGCGTAACCAGAACTTTCCTTGTGCCCGGCAGACGCTCCAGTTTGCCTCGCAGCAAAAGACGATAAAGGGTCGTGCGGGAAATATCGCCCATAATGTGACAGGCACTCGCCACGTCGAAGGCCTCGGGTGTAACCATTTTACC
>JBEHXD010000177.1:0-9442 GCA_048498875.1 Verrucomicrobiota bacterium | reverse complement strand
CCAGTTCTTTTTGGAGCAAGTGGACCAGCTGGTCGTACCGTCCGACAATCTTGAGATCGTTAGTTTGGGTTCCGGCCCGATCTTCGCGAAGCGCCGCGGCGCTAATTTCATCGATCGGCGCCGCCTCAAAACTGCCTACATACGAGCTACTCAGGTAGCGATCTGCCGGAGAAATTTCTCCACGGGACCTTTGCAAAAAATCCCCGAAGGATAATTGCGGGGCATCCCGTGGAATCCGGGTCACCACGCGGCTTATCCGTTCCCAAAAATCCGGAAGCATGGCGATCACGCCGCTGCCCGAGTCACGCCACCACATCCCGGCATCGATTGGTCGGGTGCGAATCCGGCCCTTCTTTAGATACCTTCTTACCGCTCGATTTCCGCCATGAATAAATTCGGCACCCAACTCGGCCGCTTCCGGCCAGCCCCTAGGTTTCACGGACAAGATCCTTCCACCCGTGCGCTGACGTGCCTCGAGCAGAACGACTTTCCACCCTCGTTTCGCCAACGCCACCGCTGCGGCCAGTCCCGAAACACCCGCTCCAATTACGATCACATCAGTTTGTACAGTCCCCATAGGTGGTGTGACAGATCATTTCACAGACCTATGACGGTGATTTTGGTCCCCTGAAAGAAGCATGTTATCGGAGATTCCCCCAGTAGAACCACCGGATGCATCGAGGTCGCAATCGAACCAAACCGTCGAATTACCCGATTCACTTCAACCTGAAGCGACCGATGGCGCGACCGCGATTTCAAAGTAAATTGCACACATGCTCGGTTACATTATTGCGGCGGCAATTGGCCTGATCGCCATCGGTTTTGCTTTTTCGTCCCTGGGTGGAGGTTCTCCACCCGCCCGAAAAAAAACTTCCGATCAACGATTGCCCAAGCCAGTGCAGCAAGATCAACCGGCGGCAGATGAACCTACGCCGGACCGTTCGCTGGTTGCCTCCCGCCGGGAGATTGAAAACGCCAAGCAGCACACCCCGCCGGCCTAACTGCCGCAGTGGTAGACAAGCACCCGCAGACGCGGCTTTTTAAGGTCTGCGGATTATTCCAAGCAAACGCCTTTGCGTGGAAATCGAACTGCATGCTGACAAATGGGTCGAACAAGGGGCTGAGGTCACTCTCGATCTCGGCCACTCCGCCCCTTTTATGCACGATCTGTTCACTCGTCTGGCCAGGTTCGCATCCACCGTCGTTGCCCATCCCCTCGCCTTTGCCGCCGCGTTATTTGCCGTGATAGTCTGGGCCGCCAGTGGACCAGCGCTGCACTACAGCGAAAACTGGCAACTGCTGATCAACACCGGGACCACGATCCTCACGTTCCTTATGGTTTTTCTTCTGCAAAACATGCAGAATCGCGATTCGCGCGCGATGCAGGTGAAACTGGATGAGCTGCTCCGCGCCGTCAAAGGCGCCCGCACGGAACTGGTCGACCTGGAAAACGTCACCGAGGAAGAACTCACGCGCTACGCCGAGGAGTTCAAAACCCTTCATCTGCACTATGCAAAAATCCTGGAGAAACGCGGCGGGAAAATCGAGATGACAGCCCAAAGCGCCGAAGTGGAAATGCCTTCTGCTTCCGACGGCAAATCCACCTCAAAAAAGACTGCCGCACCCAAGCCTTGAATTACGATTCTGCTGCCCATTAACGTGCGTCCGCGTAGCTTTTAGGCCCACTCATCGTCTCGTTGACTACTATCCCAAAAAAGCCCGACCAAATTACCCCATGTTTGCCTTTAGATCGTCCGTAACGACCGCTCTTTTTCGTGTTCTCACCGCTCTGCTTCCCGGAATCTTGCTCGCTTCGCCTGCAAACGCCGCGGTCAAGATTGACTCCGGATTGATCGAAGGTCTTCCCACGGATGCGGGTGGCGTGCGGGCATTCCGCGGAATTCCTTTCGCCGCACCTCCCGTGGGCGAACTGCGATGGAAGGCGCCCCAGCCCGTTCAACCGTGGGAGGGTGTTCGTCAGGCGGTGGAATTTGGCCCGCGGCCCATGCAGGGTCCGATTTATTCGGACATGGTTTTCCGCGACGCCGGCCCGAGCGAGGACTGTCTTACGCTCAATGTGTGGACGCCCGCAAAATCCGCTGACGAGAAACTCGCCGTGATGGTGTGGATTTATGGCGGTGGATTGCAGGCGGGCGGCACCTCGGAGCCACGCCAGGATGGTGCGATCCTCGCCCGGAAAGGCGTCGTGGTCGTGAGCATGAACTACCGGCTCGGGCTTTTTGGTTTTTTCGCGCATCCTGAGTTGAAATCGGAAAACAACCAGGGTGCGACGGGGAACTACGGGTTCATGGACCAGATCGCCGCGCTGCAATGGGTGCAGCGGAATATCGCCGCGTTCGGCGGGGATCCGCACAATGTCACGGTTTTTGGCGAATCCGCGGGATCGGAATCCGGCCAGGTGTTGATTTGCTCGCCGCTCTCACGGGGACTTTTCCACCGGGCCATCGGGCAAAGCGGCTCCTTCACCCACCCGGCGGCAGTCGCCACGGTTAAACAGCAGGCGCGCGCGACGGGTGAAGAGCAGGCCACAAAATTTGCCACGGCCGCGGGAGCGAAATCGATCCGGGAATTGCGGGAGAAACCAGCGGACGAATTGCTCAAACTGGCCCTCGCCAACCCGGAATTCAAAGCCGTCGTCGACGGAGCAGTGTTGACTGAGGATACCAACGCGATTTTCGCTGCAGGAAAGCAGGCTGACGTGCCGCTGATCGCCGGCTGGACCAGGGATGAGTCCCGTGTCTACGAAGTCTTTGGCGAAAAACGCCCGACGCTGGAGAACTTTCGCGCCGCCGTACACAAGCGCCATGGTGAAAACGCCGACGCGGTTTTGAAACTTTATCCCGCCACCACCGATGCCGAGGCCGTGCGCGCCGCCGGCGATCTGGCCTGTGACCGCGGGGCGATTTTTGGCATGTGGAAGTGGATGCAGTTACAAAACGAACGCGGCCGTGCACCGGTCTACCACTACATCTTCGACCGGGTGGTGCCGATCGAATCCGGACGGCAGATCAATGGCGCTCCCGCCACCGCCAGCGATGTGGGCGCAGTCCACGCGAGCGACATTGGCTACACTTTTTCCGCCTTCGATCATGCCGCAAACGTGCCATGGCAGCCGGAGGATCGCGCACTCTCGAACCTGATGATGACCTACTGGTCCAATTTCGCGAAGACAGGTAATCCCAACGGACCCGGGGTTCCGCAGTGGCCGCGTTATAAGGGCAAAACCCACTTTGCGGTAATGCACCTCGACGTGGTTTCCCACCCGGCACCCGAGGAGCATCGCGATCGCTACGAATTTTTCGACGCTCACGGTACCGGAACCCGCTAGGCGCCAGGCCGGGGCGGTTCCTGGCCGGCTGTTGGCGAGCGCTGATACTGTCTCCCAAGCGGCCCAACCCCGGAGGTTGGGCGCACAAAAGTAATCAACCGGCGGGATTGCCGGAGACCAAATCGGGCGATTCCGGTCTAAAAAGTGCATGCCCGCCAAAGTCGCCCGCTTTCAATTGGGAACCAAACGAAACGGATCTCCGAACGGAGAATCCGAAGTGGTGCGTTTTGAACTTTCGCTGCGATCACTGTTCGTCGCGCTGCTCTTCATCGCCGGGGTATGGCTGCTGCTCCACATCGTTCCCATCCTGCTGGTGTTGGTCACCGCGTTGATGGTGGTGGGTGCATTAAGCCCCATCGTCACCTGGCTTGAGCAACGCAATGTCCGCCGCACTTTTGCCTTATGCACCGTCTTTGGAGTGGCAGTGGCCATTGCCGCAGGTCTGGCGATCGTCACGGTTCCGCCACTGATCGAGCAGCTCAAAACTCTGGTGCAAAATGAACCCGTGCTGCGGGAAAAAGCGGCTTCGTACCTCGAGCAATCGCATTTTACCGCGCCGATGGCCGACGATCTGCGCAACATCCACTACACGGATCTCGCCAAGTCCTTCAAAACCACCCTGGTCTCGATGGGCGCAGGCATGATCGAAACGGTCGCTTACGCCGTCGCCGCCATTTTCCTGGCCTTTTATATCATGGTCGACCGCGATCGATTACGCGGCGCGTTGTTTGCCGTGGTGCCACGGGCTCATCACATCCGGCTCTCCCGGATTTTGTTGAATCTGGTCACGATTGTCGGCGGCTATATCCGCGGCCAGGTGCTCACCTGTTTTCTCATGACGGGTTTCATTCTCGTCCTGCTGCTCGCCTGCCGCGTGCCCAACGCGCTCGCGATCGCGGTATTCGGCGGCGTCATGGATCTGCTGCCTTACATTGGTATTTTTCTCACCATGGGTCCGGCCGTGGCCGCGGCGGCAGTCAAGGGCCCGGTGATCGCCGGCGTGGTTTTTGCATTGTTGTTTGCCTACGAAGAACTCGAAAGCCGCGTGCTGGTCCCGGTCGTCTACGGACGCGCGTTACGGCTGCCTTCGTCGGTGGTTTTCTTTTCACTCCTGGTGGGCACCGCCCTCGCCGGAATTGTCGGCGCGTTGCTGGCGTTGCCGCTGGCAGCCACGGTGCTGATGCTAATTGAGGAGCTTCGTGTGGAGCTGCCGGGCGAAGCCATCCAGCCCAAGGACATTGAGCTGCGACGGGAGGATGATCGCATCGAGCAGGAATACGAACGCCGCGCCGAAAGCATGCCGGCCGAAAAAGCCGCGGCCATCGCCGTCGAAATCACCGGTGAACAGAAGCCCGAGGACCATGACGGCGAAAAAACGACCGACGCCGGCACCAAGACGCCGCAGGAAGCCGCGCACACGTGAGGGTGTCTGGCGCCGGTTGACTCTCCTATTTCAGGAGACAATTTAAAATAAATTTGCGCTGATCTTGATGGGCAAACCGACTGATTCGGTCTGGGCACGGCTTATTTTAATCTGCTTTCATCCTGTCGCTTCAGAAAAGCCGCGTAATCTTCGACGGTATCAAGATCGACCAAAGCATCCGTTTCGACCGCCGCGATCTGATCGGGATTCGCCTGCAACAATGCCCGCGCTCCGGCATCACCGCGTGAAACGCGCAAGGCGGAAAAATGCGCCGGCCCAAACAGCACCGGCGGCGATAGTTTGCCGGCACAGCGCGACGCCACGATCGTTTTGCCCGATGTCCGGTGCACTTGGGCTAGACGGCTCAGGTGTGCCGCGGAAATCGCCGGCTGGTCTCCAAGGACGACGATCACCCCTCGCAAAACCGGCAGTTCGTCCAAGATTGCGTCCATGCCCGCGCGCAGGGACGCGCCCATGCCTTCCGCCCACGAGGAATTGATCACGATCTTTAGCGGCAAATCGGCGAGCACCGGCCGGATTTTTTCGACATTGGCGCCCAGCACCACCTGGACAATTCCGAGCTGCGCATCGACCGCGGCACCCGCTACGCGTTGCAACAGCGGAACGCCTTCGACGGCCAACAACTGCTTGGGCTGTCCCATGCGACGCGACTCACCCGCCGCCAAAATGATCACCGCATACCGGGATTTCTCATCCATGAATGGGAGCAGTCCGGTCGCGCAAATGGATCGGCGTCCGACCGGCACGCAGACACTGAAGTTCGGCCAGAATGGAAAGGGCGATGGTTTCCGGAGTCGTGGAACCGAGATCCAATCCCACCGGCGCGCACAGCCGCTCCAGCGTTTCAGGTAGTGGCACAAACCCTTTCTGATCGAGTTCGGCGAGCACACGGTCCGTACGTTTGCGGGGACCAAGCACGCCCAGATAAGCCAGTGGTCGCGCCAGCAGCATCGCGAGCAATTCCACATCCTCGGCAAAGCGATGGGTCATGACAACAACGTAGGCTTGGTTATTCAACACCCGCTCCACCGAGCCGTCGGCTGCGCCTGCCACCATAACCGAATCCGCCTCGGGAAACCGCGCCGGGGTTGCATATCCTTCCCTCGAGTCGACCACAACCACCCGCCAGCCGGTTTCCCTGGCCAGCCGGACCACGGGCTTTACGTCGTCACCGGCTCCGAACACCACCAGCAAGGGCAAGGGAGCGATGGTTTCAAAAAAAACTCCGGCGTCAGTATCGCGTGGCAGCGCCTCGCGGAGATGCGTGCCGCACGCTTCGCCGGTTTTGTTTTGGTGAACGATCGCCAGCGAGGTCGCGCGGTTGGCCGCGCGATTCTCCGCCAGAACCGACAGCCACCGCGGTCGGTTCGACGGGATCAATTCGAGGAAAATTTGCACCACGCCGCGACATCCCAGACCCACGCCCCAGACCAGATCGTTCTCGTCCGTCGTGTCATAGGTGACCGTTTCAGATCGTCCGGTTTCCAACACCCGCCCGGTCCGTTGCCGAAGATCTTCCTCCAGGCAACCGCCACTGATCGAGCCGACGCCGGTTCCATCAGCCAATACCAACAACCGGGCGCCCGGGCGGCGGTAGGAGGAACCTTCCACCGCTACGAGAGTCGCCAGCACCGCCGGTTGCGCCGGAACGCGGACAAGAGCGGCGAGGATGGCGTCAATTTCAATCACGGAGCTTACCTTGATCATGGCGCCCAAGGCGGCAAGTCTTCCCGTGAAATCAGACCAAAGCCCCTCGTCGATCCCTGCCGATGCCCATCTGCAGCCATTGGTTTCGAGTCATAAATCGCATACCAGTCTATGGTTCGACTAGAACGGCCATTGTCCCGGAGCCAGCGTTCGGAAAAGCTGCGAGATTGAGCTCGTATCGTCCGCGGCGGCCCCGCCCATGAACAAACAACCCCTCATCTCAACTTTTTTCACCGCTGACCCATCGGCTCACGTATTTGATGGGCGGATATACATTTATCCTTCCCACGACCTGGCGGCGGATGCGGTGGAAAACGATCTGGGGGACCAGTATGCGATGACCGATTACCGGGTGATTTCGCAGGAGCATCCCGAGGGCCCGGCCACCGATCATGGGGAAGCCTTGCATTTGCGCGATGTACCCTGGGCTTCCAAACAGCTCTGGGCTCCCGATGCCGCCTTTCACAACGGACGCTACTACCTTTACTTCCCGGCCCGCGACAAATCAGGAATCTTTCGCATCGGCGTGGCGACTGCGTCGCGACCGGAAGGGCCGTTCAAAGCCGAAGCCCAACCGATCCGGGGCAGCTTCAGCATCGATCCCTGCGTATTTCGCGACGACGACGGCGCATTCTACCTCTATTTCGGCGGCATCTGGGGCGGCCAACTCCAATGCTGGACCAACGGAACGTTTGCCCCGCAAGCGAAGGAGCCGTGCGATGGAACGCCGGCACTGAATCCCAAGGTCGCGAAACTCACGCCCGACCTGCTGCAGTTCGCCGCTCCGCCGCAGGATGCCAAAATCGTGGACCAGAACGGAGCGCCCATTCCCGGCCGCGAAACCGACCGCCGTTATTTCGAAGGCCCCTGGGTCCACAAGTATCGCGGGACTTACTATCTGTCCTATTCGACCGGTGACACTCATTTCCTCGTCTACGCCACGAGTGATAAACCAACCGGACCATTTACTTATCGGGGTAAAATTCTCAGCCCGGTGCTCGGTTGGACCACCCATCACTCCATTGTCGAATTCCAAGGTCGTTGGTGGCTGTATTATCACGATGCGTCTCTCTCCGGAGGCGTTTCGTACAAACGCAGCGTGAAGGTTCAGGAGCTCTTCTACGAAGCGGAAGGATCGATCCGCCCCATGACTCCGTCGTGAATTCCTTATCACTATCGCGAGATTTGGATCTCAGAGAATAGTGACGGTGATTCTGACGTTGCTGGGTGCGACCACGACGCCGTCGCCCGTGGTTGAATGCACCGTGATAACCGCATCCCGCGTGATGCTGCTGGAATCCCGCACGGTGATCGTCACGACATTATCGCCCGGCTGAAGATCGATGCCGTCGATCGACCAGGAGGTTGTGCCCAGACCGATGCCTTCGCCGCCACGATCGTTGCGCCAGGTGATTCCCTTGATGGTTTTTCCACCGGAAGCAGACGCGGTGCCGCTGACACTCAGCGTCGTCGCGGCCGTGGTAAAAGTACCGGAACCAATCGGAGCCACGACAGCCATCGCAGGTGGCGTGACGTTGGCTCCACTGGGAACGGTCCACAGATAATCATTGAGCGTGGTCACGCCCCCGCCGGTCGCCGATCCAGTGCCGGTGGCTCCGCTCGGCCCGGTCGCAATGGCGAGAAACAACGAATTTCCCCCGATGGATGCATTGTTAATGGACCATGAAGTCGTGCCGCTGGCCGAGGCATAAGTGCTGGTATCGACTCCGGCTGCGCCCACCCACGGAGTTAAAGTCCAGTTGACCTGAGTGACTCCACCCGGAACTGAAGCGGAGCCCGACACAGTCAATGCAGTGACTGACGCCGGCACCACATGCGGTGTCGGCGTCGTAATGGAAATCAGAGGCGTGCCCGCGACCGGGCGATTGCGCCGTTGCGCCATCATCCACGGCAAAAGTGCGGGATTGGCATAAGCCGTCGGCCAGATCCCGTGGCCGCCCGTGTCGTATCGCGTGTAGATCACCCGTCCGCCGAGCTGGCGGACCGCGCTGACGGAATTATCACTGCCACTCACCGCGACCGTACCGTCGTTGGCCGCGTGGAAGGCCCAGATTGGAATCCCCGTGATCTTCTCGTAAGATCCCGCGCCCCATCCGGACATCGGTGCGGCAGCGGCAAAAAAGAACGGATAACGCGTGATGATCTCCCACGTGCCTGCTCCGCCCATGGAGAGGCCGGTGACGTAGATGCGATTGAGATCGATCGAATAATTGGACTCCAGGACCTGAATGGCGCGGATCACCTGTCCAAGGGTGTTGGCGTTCCAGCCCTCGGCGACACTCGCCTGGGGCGCGATCATGAAACAAGGCGAACTTGTCTGGTTGGCCGTCGACACCAGCTGCAACGCACCATTGGCATTGTTGCCCAGTTGGGCGGTGTTGTTGTTGCCCCGCTCCCCTGAACCGTGGAGGAACACGATCAGCGGGTATTCCGTATTCGCATTATAACCCGCCGGCACCAAATAACGGTAGGGAAGATCGTTCGGCTCGGCTCCCGTTTTCGGCAATACCGCCGAAAGAAAGTCCGCCGCGGTGGCCGCAAAACTTTTTTCGGAAAGCCCGGCAAAAAAAACGGCGACAAAGACCAGTCCAATGAAAAATCTACGTGGCGCAGGGAGAATGCGGTTTGAATGCATGGTTCGGGTGGGGATCAAAACCAAACCGCAAGCCCCGTTTCCACGCACTTCATTACGGGTGCAGAAACGGCTTTTGATATCCCCGTTACAGCGGCCTGGGTAGTTTCGTATCCACCGATCAAGCTCTTCCCTAAATCGGGTCGGGAGAAGCGGCGGAAATATAACAATTGTTTCACAACGAATGCCAGTCCTCCGGCACGCCCGCGCTTTCGCGTCCCAGTAAAAGAATGTCGTTCTGCTGGAATTTGAATTCCGTATAAGGGGTCGAGGCCTTCGTTGTCATAAG
>JBEHXD010000176.1:0-9455 GCA_048498875.1 Verrucomicrobiota bacterium | reverse complement strand
CGATTTCGCTTCGGGGTCGACGATGAAATACATCGCCGAACGGTCATCCTCGGAAATGCGCAGGTGGGAAATGGTCTGCGCCGAATCTGAGGCGGTGCGCATCAGCTGGTTCATCTCATGGGCGATCGACCGGGCATGTGAAGGCGGCACCATGGTCAGGAATTCCGGCTGATTTAACCGGAACTCCCCGGGCACAAGCTCCGCGAACTCCGCTTTCGCGTGTAGGAGGCGGCGAACAAATCCCTCCGTTACCTCCGGCTCGCAGCTCGATAAGATTTCCAGGCCGGGAACCTCCGCATAGTACCATTGGATAACCCGGTCTCCCCGCACCATGAAGGGCGGCAATTCCACCGTGCGTTCCCCGACGACGGTGGTCTCATTGTTTGGCGCCGGATGCGCGACCAGTGCGATCAGGAACGACAGACACCCGCAACTGAGCGATTTGACGGCGCGGGTCATGGCGTGTCGGGCGTGGGTTGCCGCCGGCAAACTTCGACAAGCAAATCAAGTTTTCGATCGTAAATGAAGTAGCGCCCCGGCGTGGCACTTTTCCCCGCCAGAAATAAAACGCGCCGCCTTTGATTATCCCAGTTGATCAGCGTGAGTGAGCGATGCGGCAGCTTGCGCTGCAATTTTTCGATGATGGCGGAGTCGGTGGTTGGTGAATCGGATGAATTTGCGCCGGGCGCGGTGGCTGGCGGCAGCTCTTCGTCGACGGTGAATCGGGCGAATGTGCTGCTCCCGGCGCGCAGTTCAATGGCTTGGGAGGTATTCCAGATGATGCTGACTGGTCCGGTGAAATCCCGGCCCAGATTGTAGTACCTTACCCGGGAGGGCTCATCCAAATTCGCCACGACGATACGAACCATCGGTCCGTCGTTTTGCAGATAAGCGACGCGAACGCCGTCGGGGGCCAGAGACGCCGCATCCGCGTGTAACCGGATTTCGGCGGAGTTCGATCGAATCGGCACCAACAGCAATAAGGCTATAAAGCCTAACAAACGCCGGCAATTCGGGCGGGGGAACATGAGATGATACAGCTGGCGTGATGTTCTCCACTGGTTGCACGGATGCAAATCATCAATGTTGAAAGCCTGATCGCGTGCCGGCCGGGAGTTTTAACCCCCCGGGATGGCGTTTGTGGTGCGGTTCCGGCCCGTTCCTGGGTATTTGGTGGGAATGGAGTAATTCAATGGTTAGAGCGGCGTCATGCATTGCGCGAAAGGGTGACCGCGCCCATGGTTGATTCCCGCTTCGTTTTCCTTCTCCCCAACGATTCATGAAAATCCGATCGCTCATTTTTCTCACCAGTGTTCTTGCGCTGACTCTCTCGTGCCACGCCGAACCATCCACGACCGTAAACAGCACGCCCAGTCCGCGCACCGACAAAAATTCGCAGTTGGGCCACCAGGCGCTGCTGAAAAAGGCGAAGGCCGGCGGAATCGACCTGTATTTCCTGGGCGATTCCATTACCCGGCGCTGGGGCGCGACCGATTACCCGGAATTTCTGGCTCATTGGAAAAAGAACTTCTTTGGCTGGAATGCCGGCGACTTCGGCTGGGGCGGCGACGGCGTCCAACACATGCTCTGGCGGGTGCAGGAGGGTGAACTCGACGGGGTTAATCCCAAGGTGATCGTGATTCTTGGCGGGACGAATAACGTCGGCAAAATTCCTCCGGGCGAGGAAGCGCAGCGGGACATCGCGCAGGGGATGAAAAACCTGATCGCCCTCTGCCAGCGAAAGGCGCCGGCGGCGGTTATCGTTCTGACGGCAATTTTTCCGCGGAACGACAATCCGGCGGTGATGCCCGCGATCAACCGGATCAATGCGGATTACGAAAAATTCGCCGATGGAAAATCAGTTCGTTTCCTGAATGTTAACGCGGGCTTTGCCGACAAAAACGGCGTTTTGTTTGAAGGCATGACCGTCGATAAACTTCATCCGACGTTGAAAGGCTATCAGGTTTGGATGGATGGCTTGCGTCCGATTCTCACGGAATTGCTCGGACCTCCCGCCGCGGTGGATCACGCGCCTCCACCCACCGGCGATCCGAGTGCGGCAAAATAACCGGGGAAATAATTCTTCCGGCCCTCGGAGAGGAAAAAGTCCCGGCAGTGATGCCTTCATCGTGCGAAGAATATTTTTGGCCCACATGGGACAAAATGAAGGGCGATTTTCCGGGGAGATATCGCCGCTGGTGCGGGCAGTCGCGGGAATCCCCTTAACAATGTTCGCTGCGTGTTGCCATAAGTTGGCATCTGGATTGCCGATTTTGCCTCCTGGGTGAATTTTCCATGCGCGAGGGATTGACCTGCGCATTCTGTCCGTAGCAAAACATAAGGATGACGATGCAAGAACTCGCAGCCGCTCTTCGAGCCCGACGGGCTGCTGGTGCGAACGAAAAAGGTGATTCCGCCTTAAACCTCCGGGATGACAAGCTGGTGAGTCTGTACACTCGCTGTGGGCGTTGCGGAAAGCCGCTCTTCATGGATGACAGCCTGGTCGTCGAGCAGTCGGGCTCAGCGGAAAAATTCCTCGAAAGGTGTGCCAAGCGATTGTTCGAGCATCACTGCACTTCGGGTTCGATGCCGGCGATTCAATGACGGAATCGAAGGGGCTTTGTTGAATCGGAGGATTTTCCCGATAAAACAGCCGGGAAAGACTCGGATGGCGTTGCAGTTCGGGATGGATTACACTGACGGCATGAAAGCAAACCGTTCGTCCGCCAAGCCGGTCCGGTCATCCTCCCCCTCGCCGGTTGTGGCTTTCGGTGTGGATGAAGAATTGGATTTTCAGGAACGAATCGCGCGCCGGGCCTATGAACTTTGGCAGCAAAACGGATGTCCGGATGGGCACGAAACCAATTTCTGGCTTGAAGCAGAGCGACAATTGCTGGACGAGTCCGCAAAAAGCCGGGTTTGATGGCGGGCAGGTGGGATATTGGAAAGAGAGCCTGATTCGTCCGTCTGTCACGACGGCCCGAATTTTTGACGACCGGCTTTACCGCCGGCGGATGCGCGAATCCGGCGCGGCGAAGCGCCCCATCCACACTGCGTCGGCGATGACGTGGCCTTCGATTGCGGCGAGAAACATTTCCCGATCGGTGTCGGTGGGCAGATCCAAAAAACAATCCAGGGCGTAGAGCCGGAAAAAATAGCGATGTTCTCCCGAGGGGGGAAAGGGACCGGTGTAGCCGATTCGACCCGCATCGTTGAGTCCTTGTTGGGCTCCTTCCAGGCTGGAATTTTCCACGATACCGCTCAGTTGCGGGTTCAAGTTGAAGACAATCCAGTGCGTAAAGGTTCCTTTGCTTGCGTCGGGATCCTCCAGCATCACCGCGAGCGACATGGCTTCCGGAGGAGCAGTTTCAAAAACCAGGGGAGGTTGCCGGTTTTCACCATACCGGGTGAAACGCTTGGGGATGGTTCCCCCATTTTCAAAATCGGGACACTCAAGTCCCATTTGGCCGGTGGGGTGGGGCCCGGCGGGATGGCGGGCGCGTCCGTAATAATCATGCAGTCTTCCCGAGTAGTCCACGGTGAGCGGGGCCTCGGAATCGTAGTCGGGGCTGTGCCTGATCGTTTCCATCGCCAGATCGATTGTGATTTCGGATTCGAGCCAGTTGACTTCGGTGATCCACCAGGGAGACACCACGACCTTTTTGCCTGGCAACCATTGCTTGGTATCGACGACGAGATAGCGAATATCCCACGTGCGATCATCGATGAGAAAATCCTCGGCGTGACCGATCATACCGTCGGTCGCATGCATGCGATAACGGCTTGCTGCGTTGATACTGCGCAAATGGGGATCGCTCGAAAGAGGAGGCACCATCGAGCGCGTTTCCACCTTGGGCAGGGAAGTTTGCACCGACGAAATTCCCGGCGGAAGTAAGAGGTTGGTGAAGGCGGGGCTCCAGTAGAATGGCCAGCCATAGTGGAGGCGCAACAGTTCCTCGTGTTGACGCGAAATGGGCAGGTTGTCTTCCACCGCAGGACTTTCCTTTATCTGATTTTGCGTCAGATCGACGGGCAGGCTGTGCGTGTTCCATTCCGGACTTCGCACCGCTTCAGGTGAGATCAGTACACGGCGCTTCTTTAGCCACGTCCCGGTTTCGATGACAAAATATCGCACCCGCCACGCCTGGTCGTCGAAAAGCAAATCCTTAACTTCCCCAATATGGCCGTCGCGGGCTGCCACCTCGCAGCCAAGGAACGCCCGTGCATTGCGCAGCACGGCGAGTTCGATGGGAGGTGAGGAAACAGTATTCATTGGGTGATGGCGGAATTTTCAAAGCGGAGCGCAAGCGGACTCCCTCAGTCGATTGACCGGTCAGACGTGCGACGGTTCGGAGATCATTTGCAGGGCTTCACCCATCAGATGCACATCGGTCGAGGCAGCGAGATCCCCCAGGGACACGATGCCCACCAATTCATTGTCGAGATTCAACACGGGCAGCCGTCGCACCTGTTTCATTTCCATGATGCGGGCTGCTTCCTCGGCATCCTGCCCGGCGAACACGCAGGCGACGTCGTCCGACATGACGAATCGCACCGGTGTGACCTCGGGATTATAGGAACACGCCAGACCTCGAATGGTGAGATCCCGATCCGTGACTATTCCGATCACGTGATTGTCTTCGCAAACCGGCAGCGAGCCTACGTTCAGATCGCGCATGATTATCGCTGCCGCAACGAGAGTCGTGTCCGGCAGGATGGATTTTGCGTGGGGGGTCATCACGTCCTTTATCCGTTTCATCTAGGTAACTCTACTCTTCTTCCGCTCTCCCGACTATCGGGGTCCCTCAGGTTGAATGCGTGGGGGTTTACCTGAGCATTTACGAGATATTCACAAATTGATCACAGGACGACAACGAGTTGCGGTAGTCCGCAGGGCAGCAAAGCCAGCGCGTTTTCTAGGGTAAGTCGGCATGGAGTGGGAAAGCGATTGAGCTATGGCGCCAGGCCATTCCCACGCTTTTGATTGCAAGCCAGACAATCGGAACGGCTTCAGACCGTTTCACTTTTCGTCCATTGGATGGCGTATCGCACCAGATCGCCCCCATTTGCGAGGGCCAGTTTTTCTTTTAAATGCTCCCGATAGGAATCGATGGTCTTAACGCTCAAGTTAAGCAAAGAAGCGATGTCGCGTGTGCCGTAACCGTTTCCGATTAAACGCAGCACCTCCATTTCCCGATCGCTCAAACGGTCGATGGGCGAGGCGAGCATCTCACTCGGTTTGTGCACGAAGCGGTGCAGCATGCGTCCTTTGATGCGATCGCTCACAAATACTTCGCCGCGTATCACGGTTTCGATGGCAACGAGAATGGTCTCCGCCGGTTCATCCTTCATCAGGTAGCCCATGGCTCCCGCCCGGAGCGCGCGTTCGGCATAAATATTTTCGCCGTGCATGGACACCACGAGAACCTGGGTGCCGGGAGCCAGCGCGCGGATATCCTTGGTGAGCTCGATTCCGTTGGCTGACTTCAACGTGATGTCGACGATCGCGAGATTCGGGGCGAGTTTGGCCACGAGTTCCAAGGCGCGCGGGGCGCTCTCGGCTTCACCGCACACCTCAAACCGGCCTTTGCGCGAAAGCAGTTGCTTCATGCCCTGACGGGTAAGCGGGTGATCTTCGACAAGGAGAATCTTATAGGAAGAGTTGCTGGGATCTTGGGCCGGAGAAATGGGGGGATTGGAGGCGACGGAGGTGGACGGGGAGGCTTTGGCGCACATGCATTTTGGACCGATGCCCCGAAACGCGGTGCCACAAAAGGTCTTGGAGACGCCGGAATTCGAGAAGCATCACCCGAAGTATGTTTCGCGCTTGGAAAATGGGGAGTTTCCCTCGGGGTTTTGGCCGCGATTGCGCCTTGGGATTGCCGGTTAACTTAACCAGAGGACAAAGTTTGGGGAAAACGGGCGGATCCACGCCGGATGATTCTGCGATCCATCCGCACTTTCTAGCTATGCGAAAACCGGTAGACCAGAGTGTGGGCGTATGTGGTGCCCGGGCGCAGTACCGCCGGGGGAAATTCCGGATGATTGGGCGCGTCGGGGAAATTTTGTGGCTCGAGGCAAAAGGCGGTGCGAAACGCGTAGTTCACGCCGTTTTTCCCCTTGGTGGTGCCGTCGAGAAAATTTCCGGTGTAGAGCTGAACTCCCGGTTGGTCGGTGTAGAGTTCGAGCTTTCGGCCGGACTCTGGTTCAAACACGCGGGCGGCGAGGCGAAGTTTATTTTCGCCGCGCAACACCCAGCAATGATCGTAGCCGCCGGCAATTTTTAGCTGGGGATCATTGTCGCCGATGCGACTGCCGATGGTGTGGGGCTGGGTAAAATCGAACGGAGTGTTTTTCACCGGCGCTTTTTCTCCGAGCGGAATCAGGCCGGCGTTGGTGGGCAGCATGGCATCGGCTTCGAGTTGAAGCTGGTGCCCGGTGATCGGTTTCAAGGGATCGCCGGTAAGGTTCCAATAGGCATGATTGGTGAGGTTGACGATCGTGGCGCGATCGGTGGTCGCACGGAATTCGATCGTCAGCTCGTCCTTTTCATCCAGCCAGTAGGTGACCGTGGTGGAAAGATTGCCGGGATAACCTTCCTCGCCGTCAGGACTCAAATAGCTGAATTCAACGCCGGCGGCATCGGGTTTTTGCACGGGCCGGCTTTGCCAGAGCCGTTTGTCGAAGCCCGCATTTCCTCCATGAAGATGGCAGGGAATTCCGCCGGGAGTGTTATTGGTGGCCAGCTGATACGTTTTCCCCTCAAGCGAAAATTTTCCCCCGGCGATCCGGTTGCCGAAACGGCCGATGTTGGCGCCGAAATAGGACTTGTTGCCCAGCCAGCCGGTCAGGTCATCAAACCCGTGCGTCACTTCCGCGGAGCGGCCGGTGCGGTCATGAAATTCAACGGATGCGAGCGTTGCTCCCCAATCGAGCAGGGATATGCGGACGTCGCTGGCGTTGGAAAGATGATGCACTTTGACCGCGCGACCATCGGGAAGTGTTCCGTAGGGAAGGGTGGAGAGGGAGATGGGCATGGGAAAAGGCAGAGTAAATCATCCGCGGCTATGCGTGGATCCAATCGTTGTGTCGCAGCGCGGACATTTATGCGGCGGAGCCACGGCGAAGCCGGTCGACAAAAACCGCCACGATGATCACGAGACCGATGATGATTTCCTGAAAAGGCGTGCCCCAGCCCATCTGTTGCGAGGCGTTGCGCAACACGGCCATGATTAAAGCTCCGATCATGGAACCCAGCACCGTCCCCACGCCGCCGTTCAGACTGGCTCCGCCGATGATCACCGCCGCGATGATGTCGAGTTCCAAGCCCACGGCTGCGGTGGGATCGCCCTGCCCCAGACGCGACAATTGAAAAACGCCGGCGAGACCGAAAAAACAACCGGCGAGGGCATAAATGAGAATTTTCAGCCGGGTGGTGGAAATACCGCAGAGCCTCGCCGTGGCTTCGTTGGATCCAATGGCAAAAACGTGGCGGCCGAACACGGTTTTTCTCAACAGCAGCGAAACAGCGACGGCGAGTGCAAGTGTCACCCAGATTGCCACGGGCAATTTGCCGAGGAATTCAATGAAGCGACCGAGAAACGGCGGCAACCAGCCCGGTCCACCTTCGGGAAAGGTGATACTAGGAGCGTTCATCCACGTATTGATGGGAGAGGTGTCGTAATTAACGGTTTGTTCGTCAGCGAGCCACTTGGTCGTACCCCGGGCGATGCCGAGCATGCCCAGCGTAATGATAAATGGAACCATGCGCAGCCTGGCGATCGCCGTGCCGTTGAGCAAACCGACCAGTGCTCCGGCGGCGATGGCCGCGGCCGACACGGTGACGGGTCCCCAGCCACGGCGAATGAGCAGGGCTCCGATGACACTGGTGAACGCGATGCTCGATCCCACCGAAAGATCGATGCCGCCGCTGACGATGATCAGCGTCATACCGAGCGCACCGACGGCGACGATGATGGTTTGAATGAAAATGAAGCGAAAATTGCCGTAGGTCGGAAAGACGTCGCGCATTTCGGCGGGCAGGGAAAAAATCAGGATTACCAGAATAAGCCCGATAAATGGCCCGGCCTTCGCGAGAATATTTTTCGAAGTGGCGTTCATGAAAATTTCATTCAGGCGGCCGTGCCGGTGGCGACGCGCATGATTTCGGCTTCGTTCCAGGCGGGGCAGGGGCGAATCGCGGCCAGTTCGCCACGGCACATTACGCCGATGGTGTCACACAACCCGAGCAGTTCGGGCAGGTAGGAACTGACGATGATCACCGCCTTGCCGGCGGCGGCGAGTTCGCCAATGAGCTGATAAATCTGCGCTTTGCTGCCGACATCGATTCCGCGCGTGGGTTCATCGAGCAGGAAGATGCGGGCGGGATGTTCGAGCAGGCGGGCCAGGGCCACCTTTTGCTGGTTGCCGCCGGACAGTTCCCCGATGGCTTGGGTGCAATCCCGGCACTTGATGCGGAGATCGCTGATCCAACGGCGCGTGGTCGCATGCTGGCGAACTCCATCGATCAGGCCGAATCGTCCGAATGCCTTCATTTTGGGCAGCGTGAGATTATCGGCAATCGTCTGGTTTAACATCAAACCCTCCTCCTTGCGATCCTCGCTGAGGAATCCGATCCCTTGCGCCCAACGGGTTTCCGTGTTGCTGCGGGTAATGGATGACCCCGCGATCACAATTTCGCCCGCGTCCAGCTCGTCGAGCGAAAAGAGGGTGCGCAGCAGGTCCGTCCGCCCGGCGCCGATGAGGCCCGCGATGCCGAAAATTTCTCCGGCGCGCAATTGCAGGCTGGCTTGTTTCAACCGCGGCGCGCGGGAGGCTGATTTCACTTCAAGCACAGGTGCGCCGGGAGAATGAGCGATGCGCGGGTACAGATCTTTCACGGCGCGTCCCGTCATCAAACTGACGATATGATCCAGTGGAGTGTCCTCCATTTTACCGGTGCCCACGGTTTCGCCGTCTTTCAAAACCGTGAAACGATCGGCGATGCGGCGGCATTCTTCCAGGAAATGACTGATATAGATGATACTGACGCCGCTGGCCCGCAGCCGGTTGATGGTGGCAAACAGCTTTTCGGTGTCGGCCTGGGTCAGGCTGCTGGTCGGTTCATCCATGATCAGCACGTGAGGCTGGATCAACAATGCGCGGGCGATCTCGATGACCTGTTGTTCGGCAATGGAAAAATCCCCCGCGATGCGGTTCAGATCGAGATTGTCATGACCGAGCTGTGCGAGGGCGGCGCGGGCGCGATTGCGGGAGGCCGCGTGGTCGATCCATCCAAGGCGGGCGGATTCCGCGCCGAGCAGAATGTTTTCCTGCGCACTGAGACTCAGGGCGAGATTCAGTTCCTGATAAATCATGGCCACGCCCTTGAGCCGCGCGTCGTTGGGGTTCTCCGGCTGGTATGCGCGTCCCGCCAGCTCCATGGTTCCCTGGTC
>JBEHXD010000175.1:0-9459 GCA_048498875.1 Verrucomicrobiota bacterium | reverse complement strand
GCGCCTTGCGGCAACACCTCGGCGGCGGCGCAAGGACTCGGCCGACCATTTGATCTGGAGCCGGGAGGAACTCGAACACCGGCACATCACCGTCACCCAATCCAATCGCGGTGGTGACATCACGTATCACGGTCCCGGTCAGATCGTCGGTTATCCCATCATCAATTTAGCCGCCCGGAAGGATCTGCACGCCTATTTGCGGCTGCTCGAACAGGTGCTCATCAACACAGTCGGCACCTTTGGTCTCGCCGCCGATCGACGCGTCGGAAAAACCGGCATCTGGCTCGGTACGCGCAAAATCGCCGCGATCGGCGTGGCCGTGAAAAAATGGACCACCTACCACGGTTTTGCGCTGAACGTGAACGCCGATCTGACTCCGTTCAGCGGTATTGTGCCGTGCGGCATCACGGACGGAACCGTCACTTCCATGCAACGCGAGGTCGGGCAGGCGCTGGACCTGGGCGAGGTGAAGAAAGTTCTGGCCTCCGAATTCCCCCGCCTGCTGCAGGATTTTTTTGCAAATTGCTAGTGCAGGCTTATCTCCATCGCTGTCCGCCAGACCATGAAGGCTATGCCGCAGTTGGCGTAAAATTAGCGTGGATTAGCGGCCGATTTATCACACCTTTTTCGTCCATCCAATGACCGCTCTTCGCAAACCTGACTGGCTGCGCGCCAAGCTTCCCACGGGTCCCGCTTACCAGGCGACCCGTCGTTTGGTGGAAGCCAATAAATTGCACACGGTTTGTCAGAGCGCCCAATGCCCCAATATCGGCGAATGCTGGTCGCGTGGCACGGCGACGGTAATGATTCTGGGCAACATCTGCACGCGTTCCTGCAATTTCTGCGCGATCCAAACCGGCCGGCCAACCGAGTTCGATCTCGGCGAACCGGCCCGCGTCGCTGACGCCGTGGCGAAAATGGGCCTGCGGCATTGCGTGATCACCTCGGTCGCCCGCGACGATCTCAAGGACGGCGGCGCCAGTGTCTGGGCGGCGACCATTCGCGCCACGAAATACAAAAATCCCCAATGTGCCATCGAGGTCCTGGTGCCGGATTTCAAGGGCCATCTGGACCAGGTCGACATCGTGCTCGATGCGAAGCCCGACATCTTCAATCACAACGTCGAGACGGTCGAACGCCTGCAACGCCCCGTGCGCGTGCAAGCCCGTTACGATCGCAGCCGCGGCGTGCTGCGGCATGCGAAAAGCCGCGGCTTCACCACCAAAACCGGCATCATGCTCGGTCTGGGCGAAACGCAGGAGGAAATCGCCCAAACGCTGCGCGACATCGCCAGCGACAAAACCGATATTCTCACGCTCGGCCAGTATTTGCAGCCAACTCCCCAGCACTGGAAAATCGACCGCTGGGTGCCGCCGGAGGAGTTCGCGCACTGGAAAAAATTCTCCCTGGAAATCGGACTCGGGGTCGTCGAAAGCGGTCCGCTCGTGCGTTCGAGCTACCACGCCGACGAGCAATCCTCGAAGTACACCGGCGTCGAGCATTTGAATATTTCGCCCACACTCGCGAACGCTTAGGACCGCGGCGTATTTCAGGCCCAAGGCCACGAAACCTCGGTCAAATCCGGGAACGAATGGCGGAACTCATGCCGTTGATTGTCGCAACGGGTGAATGAAACTATTGAGCGGGTTCCGCCGCGCACGCCACCGGCTTCCAGTCCTTGCTTTCGTTGCACTCGTCCAAGTCTCAAACGCGGCGCCCGCGCTTGAATTCCACTGGTCCACGTTTGCCGGTCGGGCAAGTATTGGATTGGAAGATGGAAACCGGCTGGACGCCCGTTTCAACCAACCGGGAGGGATCGGCGCCGATTTGAAAGGAAACCTCTATGTGGCTGACGCCGGCAATCATGCCATTCGGAAAATCCTGCCCGATGGAACGGTTGTCACTTTTGCCGGAACATCGGCCCTGCCCGGATCAGCCGATGGATTGGGAGCCGCCGCCCGTTTTAACCATCCCACGGGACTTGCCGTGGATTCCGCCGGCAATGTGTATGTCGCCGACACCGGCAATCACACCATCCGGAAGATCACACCGGCCGGAGTAGTTTCAACCCTGGCCGGACAAGCGGGTCAGAAGGGAATTGTCAACGGGCCGGCCGCGACCGCGCTGTTCGATACGCCGGGGCGACTCACGGTCGACCCCCAGGGCAATGTCTATCTCTACAACGGCGGCGTGAGAAAAATTTCCGCGGGCCAGGTGCAGACACTTCCGATCCCCAAGCAGGTGGTCGATCCATGGGGAACCGCGATCACCATCAAAACCGAGCGCGGCCCGGCCGTTGATTCCAGCGGACAGCTTTATTTTGCCACGAGCTACACCGGCGAATTTCTGCGGGTAAATACAGACGGGAGCACCACGGTCTTCCGCGATTCCCTCTCTGGCACCGATCCCGATCCCTCATCCGTCACGGCCATCCACTATTCGGATGACGTTATTTTCAACGGTCCCTCCGGAAATCTGTTTTTGGAAATGGTGATGTCCAAGGTGGACACCGTGGTGGAACGCCGGGCGGTGTCCATGCACCTCGATGGCACCCTCGACTTGAATCGCGCGGAAGCCTTGATCGACGGCAGGGGGCAACCCCTCGCGCCGGGCGGTCTGACCATCGACCAGTCGGGCAACTGGTTCTATACTCTCACAAACGAAGACGCCATCAGGAGTCAGGGAATGCTTTTTGCCGGAACAGGAATGCCCGCGGAGAGCAGCGATGGTCAGGGAAACAACGCCCGGCTGCGGGACGCAGAACTGCTGGCCTTTGATCCTTTCGGAAACTTGTGGCTGGCCGAAGCTCCCGAAACTTTTCGAAAAGATCAGACTTGGCCGGGATATGTGAGCGAAGTGAAGCTGCGCAAAATTTCGCCCGGTCGCATCGTATACACTCCGAATCAGTCCTGGCCTGCAAACAGCGATCCCAGGGTAAGCCACTTCCCTGTGGGTCTTGTCTCGGATCCGGCCGGCAATGTTTATCTCACGAGGGCCAACAACAACCCGGAACTTGGCTCGGAGGTGTTCAAGATGACGCCGACGGAAACCATTTCGTCGCTCAGTTCGTCGTCCCCATTGTTCGGAGCAAAGGACCTCGCGTTGTCCGCTTCGGGCAATCTGCTCACCTTTTACTTAACGGGCAAATACGACATCTCTTCCGTTTTTTCCGAAAGAACAAGTGATGGTCAATGGACGGTTATCGCCGGTAGCCAATTCTGGCACCAGGACGGCACCGGCACCGGTGCGGCCTTTTGGTCTCCTTTCACCTTGGTATCCGACGGTCAGGGAAATTTCTACTTTCTGGATGCCAATTTCGGACCCCCGGAATTTTATATTCGCAAGATCACCTCGACCGGAAACGTGACCACGGTCAGCCCCCACTTCGATGGCCTGGCCGGAGGACTGGCCGTGGATAGCAAAGGCAATTTATATGTCAGCTTCATGGATCGAAACGTGATCGCGCGACTCGAAAAAACCGGCGAGCTGACGATCATTGGCGGAGTGGAAGGTGTCACCGGAAGTCGGAATGGAACCGGCGCCGGTGCCCTCTTTGCCAGCCCAGGTCGGATCGCCATTGATGCACAGGACAATCTCTATGTGGTCGATGGAATCGGCACCACCATCCGCCGGGGCACGACCGCGGGCACCGGTCCCAGTATTGTTACCCAACCCCAAAGCCAGACCGTTGAGGCAGGGGGTGCCGTTCAATTTTCCATCACCGCCAGCGGCGATCCTGCCCCCACCTACCAATGGTATTTAAATAACAATCCATTCGCCGATGCGAAGGGCGCCACGCTCAGTTTCTCCAATGCGCGCAGCAGCGACGCCGGCGACTACACCGTGGTGGTGACGAATTCGCTCGGTACGGTCACGAGCAGCAAAGCCACGCTCACTGTAACCACGTCAACTCCCACCCCACCCGCTCAAGACGGCGGCGCCAACAACAACCGCAGCGGTGGTGGTACCATGAACGCCGGATTCGTGACCTTGCTGCTCGCAATGGGGGTGGTGCGGATTTCTCGAAATCGCTGCGGATAGAAAGGCAAGGCAGTTGATCAATCCGGTCTGCACACGCCCGCGGCTCGCCATCACTCTTGCCAGTCCGGTCAGGTCACAAACCAGCTCTTCCACCCTCATCTTCCATTGATCCACGCTCGCAGTGTCTCAATTTCCCCCGTTCTGAGCATCGCAAATTCCTGCCCGCGGGTTAATGCTCCTTCCCGAAGTGCGCCGGCAACATCGCGTTCGTAACCATGCCTCCTTTGATTCGTTCAGAATAATACGGCGAATTTGAAGTGCCTCCGATGGATGCACGCGCTTCGGGGTTCGCTAGCGGTTTTGGCGGGGTCGGCAGTCATAAGGAGATAAAGTTCCTGCTTATGCAACTCCCCGACTTTCGCCCGTTCGTCACTTGCCTTTGTTTTCTTGCCGCCATTCTCGGCGTCAGGGCGGAAACAAATTACGCCACGCCGTATTATTTCTTCACCTATGCCGGCTGGCCTTCCAACGGCAGCGCCGACGGCCCGGCCGAACTCGCACAATTCAACAGTCCCAACGTGGGAGCCATCGACCGGGCGGGCAATGTCTATGTCTGCGATTCAACGAATCATACCATTCGGAAAATTTCCGCTGCCGGTGAAGTAACCACCCTCGCCGGATTGGCGCTTCATCCCGGATCGAAAGATGGCAAGGGCCCGGAAGCCCGGTTCAATGATCCGCGAGGCCTGGCCTTGGATTCCCAGGGAAATATCTATGTCGCCGATTTCGGCAATCACGTGATCAGAAAGATTACTCCCGCCGGCGCAGTCACGACCATCGCCGGTACCGCCACCCTTAAAGGTTACGTCGATGGCTCCCGCGAAGAGGCACGATTCAACGCTCCAACCGACGTCACGGTTGATCCCGCAGGGACGATTTATGTCGCCGATGCAATCAACCAGGCAATTCGAGTGATCTCGCCCCTCGGCAATGTGACCACTCTCACGGGCTCGGGGTATGGCCCGTTGGACTCATACGCCTGCAATTCGATCAAATCAGACGGCAGCGGTAATCTCTATATTTCCGATTACAATGGCATCGTCACCAAAATCCCCGCGTCAGGTTCGGCTTCGGTACTTTTCCGCACCGTCTATGATCACACCCTTCCGCTGTATGGTTTTGGGTTCAACGCCATGGCGGTCGACCCCGCGGGCACGGTCTATCTCAACTTCGGGCGACCATTTGACTCCAACCGGAGCATCATGAAAGTTCGGGCGATCGATGCCGTGGAATCACTCGCCTCGATTGGCCCGGAAAGTGTGGGTCTCGCCGTTGATCAACAGGGAAACTTTTACTATAGCGACCGGCATACGATTCAAAAAACGCGCGCCTCCGGATCGCCTTCTCCAGTCGCTGGTACGGTCGGCGGACTTGGGGAGGTCGACGGTCAAGGGATTTCTGCGCGATTCGCCATGCCCTACGGCATGGCGGCCGACAAAACAGGCAACGTCTACGTCGCGGAATGGGCCGGCAGTCGGATCAGGAAAATCACGGCCGACGGACAGGTGACCACGTTTGCCGGCGGTACTTATTATGCCAATCCCGAGCTGGTGCCGATCGATGGGGTGGGCCAGGCCGCCCAGTTCGACCATCCCACCGGACTGGCGGCGGATGACGCGGGAAATATCTATGTGGCCGAAAACAATCGTATCCGAAAAATAACTCCCAACGCGACTGTCACCACGATTGCGGGCGCCGGCGCGGCCGGCAGCGCCGGCAATTCCCAGCTCGACAGCCAGATAGGATACACCCGTTGCATTGCGGTCGATGGATCAGGCAACCTGTATCTGACCGAGGAAAACCGGGTGCGCAAAATAACCCCGGCGGGTGTCATCACCAGCCTGGCAGGTTCATCCACGGAGTGGGGCTTCGCCGACGGAACCGGTGACAGCGCCCGCTTTTTCTTGCTGGTGGGAATTGCGGTCGACCAAACGGGAAATGTCTTCGTGGCCGATCAGGGCAATCGAGTCATACGCAAAATCACCGCCTCGGGTGTCGTCACCACCCTCGCAGGCGCCCCCGGTATTATTGGCACCGATGACGGTACCGGCGCAGCTGCGAGATTTCACGATCCCTCGGGTCTGTCGATCGACCGCGACGGCAATCTCTTTGTCACCGATTATTGCACGATCCGAAAAGTCACCCCCTCCGGGTCAGTTAGCACCGTGGCTGGGTCACCCGGAATCGCCGGTACTCTGGACGGGATAGGTGAGACCGCATGCTTTCACTTGCCGTATGGTAATATCCAGGGTCTGGCTGTGGGCCAAACGGGGAAAGTCTATGTCGCAGACGCCGATACCATTCGGGTGGGGCAGCTCGCGGGCGCCCCGGCTATTTCCACGCAACCCAAATCTCAAAATGTTGCTCCGGGTGACAGCGTGCTGTTCTCCGTCGTAGCCGCCGGCGTTCCCGCACCATCCTACCAATGGTATTTTAATGGCACGGCCTACCCTTCCGCAACCGGAAGTACCTTGAGCTTCTCCAACGTCCGCTCCTCCGACGCCGGTGATTACTCGGTCGTCGTCACCAATTCGCTCGGCAAAGTGACAAGCAACCCGGCCACCTTGACGCTGGGTTCCCCCAGTTCTTCATCCCCCGGCCCGTCATCCGGAGGTGAAAGTAGCAGCGGTGGTGGGTCAATCAACGCCTGGATAGTTGGCATTCTCTCTGTATTCGGGACCCTCCGCCTCGGTCGTCGTTACGACGCCCGAGGTATTTTAAAAGACAGACAAAGCGGATCCTGATTCCTGATAGTGGATTTATTGGGACGAATTGTCGAAAGCTATAACGGTGGGAACCGGCTGCTCTGTCTAAAACAATTTCTTCCATGAAATCCAATTCGACCGGAGGTTTCTTCGTTTCCTCTTTGTTCGCTCTCGCTCTCGCGGGTTCGATTCCGGCACAGACCACGTCCCCAACACCCGTCTTCCACTGGTCCACGCTCGCCGGACGGGCGAGTGTGGGATTGGAAGACGGTCCCGCGACCGATGCCCGGTTCAACCAGCCGCATGGACTCGCCCAGGATCTTGCCGGAAATCTCTATGTCGCGGATACCGGCAATCACACCATTCGCAAAATCAGCCCGGCCGGCGTGGTCTCCACGCTCGCGGGTTTGGCGGAACAATCTGGCAGCGCCGACGGCGTCGGCTCGGCCGCCCGGTTCAATCATCCGCAAGGTGTGGCCGTTGACCTCAGCGGCAACATCTATGTCGCCGATACGGGCAATCATACGATTCGCAAAATCACTCCCGCTGGAATCGTCACCACGCTGGCCGGCCAGGCCGGCAGCAGCGGCACCGGAGACGGCGCGGCCGCCTCCGCACGATTTGACGCTCCCGATCGCCTGACCGTTGACCCTGCAGGCAACGTGTACCTGTCGAACAACGGCGTGAGAAAAATTTCCAACGGACAGGTCAAGACCCTCACTATTCCTTCGCAAACGACCGATCCAGACGGTGCCACCCTTACCCTGAAAACTGAGCGTTGCCCGGCAGTCGACGTCGATGGAACCCTCTATTTCGCGAGCGATCATCCGAGCGAGTTGGTCAAAATCGATTCCACCGGAAAAGTGAGCGTGGTCCGGGATTCGTTCTTTGGGACAGATCCTTCGCAATCCACCTACGCCTACCACTATCGCGACGATACGCTTTTCAACGACGCCTCGGGGAACCTGTTTCTCGTCGTGGAGGTGCAATCGCTTGCTATTATTCGGGGATATTTGGGCGTGTCCATGCAGCCTGATGGCACACTCGACCAACAGCACATCGCCAGCTTCGCCTCCCCCATCGGACATCCCATCATGCCTCTCGGTGTAGCCGTCGATCGCGCGGGTAAGTGGTATTTCACCCGGAGCGATGATCACGCGGTCTTGAATCCACTGAGCAAGACGCCATTCGGTGCGAGCTCACCGATTTCCCCGGGGACTCCCTACGCCGGCACGCCTCAACTGGCCCTTGGTCCCGACGGTGAAAGTGCATCCGCGCGGTTGAGCATGCTCACGGAACTCACAACTGACTCCTCCGGCAACGCGTGGGTCGCAGAAACTTCCATCCAATACCCTTTTGATACCGTCCAATTGACCTTTGTTGCCTCAACCCGTTTGCGAAAAATTTCCCCCGCAGGAACCGTCACCACTCCTGCGCAACCCTGGTTTCCTCTCGCAAGTAATACGTGGGATCGAGAGCAATATCCGACCGGTCTCACCTCCGACACCGCGGGCAATATCTATCTCTCGAAACGAAAAGGTTTCGATTATGTCTTCGAACTTTTCAAAATCACTCCGAATGGGGCTGGCAGCCCCTTTGGCCCGGCACTGAATGGATACGGTTATCTCTACGATCCAGTGATCGACTCTTCCGGAACCCTTTCCCTGCTTGATGCGTTTTCGACTCCAACGTACCAATACTACTATCAAATCCTCCAACCGCAACCCGACGGGCGCTGGCTGATTCTTGCCGGCGGTCCTTCAAGGGAAATCAAGGATGGCACGGGAAGCGACGCACGATTCAACTACCCTCACGATGTCACGGCCGATCGTCATGGAAATCTGTTTCTGATCGATACCATCCCCGCCTCGCCCGACCCCCTGACTGGCGACGCCTATATCCGCAAGGTGAGCGCAACCGGGGTGGTGAGTACGGTAAGCAATAAACTCACCAGTCATCCCAGCGGCCTCGCGATCGATAGCAACGGCACGTTCTATCTGACGCATACCGACTCTCATTTAATCACCATGATTGATGCCAGCGGGGTTGAGCTACCCATCGGCGGCAAAGCGGGCGTGTCGGGCAGCACCGACGGCACCGGCGATCAAGCCCGGTTTGCCTCGCCCGGAAAAATTGCGGTCGATACCCGGGATAATCTCTACGTCCTTGATGGTTTCGGCACCACCATCCGCACCACCAAACTTACCTCCGCGGGTCCGGCCATCACGACTCAACCGCAAAGTCTGACCGTTGCCGCTGGTGGGAACGGTCAATTCTCCGTAACGGCCACGGGAGAACCACCCCCCACCTACCAGTGGTTTTTAAATGGCAGCACGATCAGCGGCGCAACCGGCAGTTCTCTCAGTTTCACCACTGTTCGCAGCACCGACGCCGGAGATTATACCGTGGTGGTGACGAATTCTGCCGGCAGCGTCACGAGCAGCAAAGCCACTCTTACCGTGTCCAGCGCCGCCGTGCCCACCGTGCCAGCTCCCGCTTCGACAGGTAATGGCAGTGGTGGAGGTGGTGGCGCACTCGGCGTGTGGTTTGTGATTTCGCTCCTGGGAACCGGCGCCGCACGAGAAGTGCGCCAAAAAAGACGACTGTAACCGGGGGCGGTGACCCCGGTCCGAAAAGAAAGTCAAAAGACCGGAGTCACCGCCCCCGGCTACAATTTTAGTTAAACCGCTGCAGGCTCGGTCTGGAAAAACAG
>JBEHXD010000174.1:0-9460 GCA_048498875.1 Verrucomicrobiota bacterium | reverse complement strand
GGCCGGAGCGCACGGTCGATCTAAAAGCCGACTACCCAGAACGTGCTCGATCACTCGATCGAGGTCGCGCAGCTCTGTTCGATGCTGGCGTCGGAATTGGGACTCGAACCCAACGTCGCGAAGCGTGCGGGCCTGCTGCATGACATCGGCAAGTCGATTGAGGGCGAATACGAGGGCAGTCACGCGCTGATCGGCGCGGATTTCATCCGGCGCTATGGCGAAACCACAATCGTGGTGAACGCGGTGGCCGCGCACCACGCGGAAGTGAAGCCGGAAACAATTTATGCCGGGCTGGTGATTCTGGCGGATGCGATTTCCGCAGCGAGACCGGGGGCGCGGGCGGAGTCGATGACGTCGTATATCGAGCGACTCGGCCGCCTTGAAAAACTCGCCATGACGATGCCCGGCGTGCAGCAGGCGTTTGCGATCCAGGCCGGCCGCGAGGTGCGCGTCGTGGTGCAACCCAATGTGGTGACGGACGAACAGGCGCACGCGCTGGCGAAGACATTGCGGCTGAAGATCGAACAGGAGTTGGATTATCCGAGCACGATAAAGATCACGGTCATCCGCGAACAGCGGTACACGGAAACCGCGACCTGATCGGTTGGCCCGGTTGCCTCGCACGCAGGTGCGCGGACAAGTACCGGGCGGCGAGCACGCGGCAACGGTGCGAAACACGCGAATGACGCGAAATTAGACCCGAAATTCCGGAGGGTTTGGCCACGAAGAGTCACGAAAAGAGGTTTTGGGGTACACACGTCTTCACCGCGCCTATAGGCGCACGGGAGATCTCGGCCGAAACGGTAAAATTATTTTTGTGACTTTTTGTGGCTACTATTCCGGGGGTCGTGGTTTTAGGATTTTCTTTCGTGGATTTCGTGTGTTTCGTGGGCGGAAATGGCCGACCCGAAAATTCTTGAAACGTTTCCCAATCCCGCGCCGCAGCGCGACTATTTGATCGAGCACACCCACCACGAGTTCACGTCGGTGTGTCCGATGACGGGCCATCCGGATTTTGCGGACATCACGGTCAGTTACGTCGCCAACAAAAAGTGCGTGGAACTGAAATCGCTGAAATTGTATTTTCACGCGTATCGCAACGAGGGGATTTTCTTCGAGGCGGCGACAAACAAGATTTGTGACGATCTCGGGACCGCGCTGCAGCCGCGAAAACTGTCGATCATCGCCCGCTGGAAAGCCCGCGGTGGTTTCTCGTCGGTGGTGACGGCCGATTGGAAAAAGAAAAAGTGAAACCGCGGAAGTTTGGCCCACGAAACACACGAAATTTCACGAAACGAGAGCTTTTGATTGAAGCAGGGTGGAGCGACTTGACCTCAAGGCGCTTTCAGGACGCTCGCTTTCTGGCAATCCAAACCCAGAAGGTTTTGAACCACTCATCCACACTAATGAGGCACTAATTAAAAATCCCGCAGATTGGGGTTCGGATTAGTGAGGGATTAGTGGCCATTAGTGGTTAAAAATTTCGGATTGGAGCACTACGGAATACACGGAAACGGAGCTGAGGTTTGGCCACGAAAAGTCACGAAAAAGGTTTTGTGGCTTTGGCTGATATGTTCCGGGCGCCTATGGGCGCCAGGGAAGTGTGTTTCCTCCAGAAAGTTCTTTTTGTGACTTTTTGTGGCTAAAAAATGTCTTGGCTGGGTTCGGCTATTCTGTGTTTTCCGTGTCTTCCGTGGTTAACTCTGATCTTCCAATTCATTTCATCGATTTCGAGGGCAATGGCACCTCGGGGATTATTGAGTTTGGGGTGGTGACGTTGCGCGGCGGGGAAATTGCGGCCACGCGCACGCGGCTCTGTGCGGCGATTGGGCGCGTGAAGGCCGAGGATACTGCGATTCACGGACTGGCGGAATCGGATCTGCGCACCACCGCGCCGTTCAAGGACGAATGGGATTATTTCGCGGAGCTGCGTGAAAGCGGGCCGTTGGCGGCGCATTTTTCGTCGGCGGAAAATTATCTGCTGAAAACCGCGTGGGCTTATCCGCGCAGCGTGCCCGATTTTGCGCGTCCGGGAAAAACGAGCAACGAGTGGGGGCCGTGGATCGACACGGGCCGGTTGTATCCGCAATTTTTTCCGCAGGCAGGTGACGGGAAGCTGGAACAGCTTGTGGCAGGATGCGGATTGCAGATGGAACTCGATGCGGTCGCGGCTGAGCATTGTCCGGCGGAGCGCCGTCATTATCACGCGGCGCTGTACGATGCGCTCGCGGGGGCGTTGCTGTTGAAAGCGTTTTTGCAGAGACCGGAATTTAAAGATGCGACGATTCCCTGGCTGTTGCAGATGAGCACCGTCGATGGCGACAAGCGCGATGCGCTGCAGCAGGGGGATTTGTTTTAGGGTCAGTTGCCCGTTTGCCTCGCACGCAGGTGCGCGGACCAATACCGGGATGCGAGCACGCAGCAACGGTACGAATCACGCGAATGGACGCGAAATTAAATAATCACGGAAGACGCGGAACACAGAAACGGATTGGGCTCGGGGCGATCGGAATTATTGAACCACTAATCCACACTAAGAAGACACTAATTTAAAACGCCCGGAGATTGGGTTTGGGATCAGTGAGAATAAGTGGCCATCAGTGGTTGAACCGTCTGATTTTTCGCCACGAAGAGTCACAAAAAGAGTTTTGGAGTAATGGCGTGGATTTGCCGGGCGCCGACAGGCGCTGTGTGGGTTTTTGTCCGGAGGATTTAAACCGCTTATTTTCACTGATGGGCACTGATTAAAACTTCAGAGATTTGGGGTTCGGATTAGTGAGGAATTGGTGGCCATTAGTGGTTAAACATTCCGGGCGTTTAGGAACCGGGAATTTTGAACCACTAATCCACACTAATGGGACACTAATTTAACAACCCAGGAGATTGGGGATCAGTGAGAATCAGTGGCCATCAGTGGTTAAATCGGCTGATTTTTTAGCCGCGAAGAGTCGCGAAAAGGACCGGCCTGCTTCGGCGAGGATGTCTCGCACGTCTTTCGTTGCGCGGGATTTTTTCGGACACCATTTCATTGTGCGCAGGGACCGCGCGGGGGAAAATAATTTGAATGGCGCGTGTGGTTGAGCGGAGAAAATGTAGACTATAGTTTTCATTTTGTGTCATAAGAAAATTTCGCGCGCGCGACGCCTGGGCGAGTTTTTCAGAGGAGAATTCGGGAGGTCCGCCTTTTTTTGGCTGGGGCGAAAACCTCAAATCGAAACGCTTGACGCGTGAATGATGGGCGCGTTTTTGTGCAAACAACGGGCCCGTTCAGTGATCAATCAAACCGGTTTGCGCAGCTCTCCCGCTGTTCGAACCGACAACCATCATTCTTGGAAAATCTCCCATGAAAACACACGCCACTCTGGCTTTGGTTCTGTTTCTCGCGTTGCTCGGCCGTCTCACGGCGGCGGCACCGACCATTCAATGGCAGCTAAACAACCCGGCAATCAATCCGAACGACAAGCGGTTGGTTCCAGTCTCGACCTGGTACGAAATCCGCGCGGATGCCTATGACAGCGACGGTAATCTGGCTGAGATCAGGATTTTTAAGGACGGCCAGCCGTTTGCTTTTGCCGGTGCAGCCAACCCGTCGCATGTGAACTGGGGGGGCTATTCCATGGATAGTTCACCGGGATTCCACGTTTTTTCGGCCTACGCATTTGACCAGAATAATAATTATTCACCCACCATTTACTGGCTCGTGAAGGTTTCCGCGGGCGCGCAGCAAAAGATCACCTATGCCGATTTGCTGGGCGCGTTTAATATTTCGGCGACTGAAGCCCGGTTTCCGAACACCGGCAACCGGCACATCAATGCCATGAATCTGGCCGAGGTGGCGCAGAGCCTGACGAACTGGAATGGTTATACCCTTTCGTTTTCTCCGGAAGGTTATGAATTCGATATCAGCATGCCCAAGCGGGTGCATAACCCGGTCAACGATGCCTCGGATGAACCGGAAAAAATCGATTCAAACGGCTACTACAATCACGGGCGTGGAATTGAATTCAACGGGGTTTACAATTTTACGCTGAAAGGGACCAGTGGTGGATCTGGCTCCACTTATTTGAAATGGGCGTCATGTGACAGTAACGGTAATGTTTTTTACCAGGTTAATGATTCGAACAAGGCGGCGCCGATCAGCGGATTTTTGCGGTTTGGAGCCGCGAACGTTAATGTTTGGGTTCAGCATATTGCCTTTGATACCCCCTATACGAAACGCGATAACCGAGGTGGCCGGCATCTCGACGTGTTGAGCACTGGGTTTTACCTGAGCGATTGCGATTTCTTCCACGCCCCGAATTTTGCGATCAACATCACGGAGGAATGCACCTCGTGGCCAAATACCGATCCGACCTCACCTGGCTTTACGGTAAGCGATCCGGCCTATGTCCACATTGATTCGAGCTACATCGCCGATACGTTCTGCGACGGCATCCATGTTCAAGGTGGCCACGACATCTGGCTGGTCGGAAACATCCTTTCCAACACCGGTGACGATGCCATCGCTTTCGTTAACGGTACCTATAACGACAAGCCCAACACAAAGTTCACGACCAATTTTCATGTGCTATCGAACAGCATCTGGAATTCCGCAGGCGTGGGAATTGGCGGTGGCAGCTGTGCCGGGGTATCGGGTCAGCATTCTGAAGTTACGAACAATTACATCTGGCGCACGGGAAGTTCGGCACTCTCCTTTAATGCGGCGGCTTATTCCTACACCGCGGCCATGGAGTGGATCGACATCCTGGGCAACACCATCGATTATGCGGGAGGCTATACGCCAACTGCCACGACAAGCGGGCCGGCAAATCCTTTCAGCCAGAAAGCGGGCATTGAAATTCAAGGCGGGAAGAATTTTGTGGGATATAACCCGGGGCAGACGACTGGCTGGAATAAAATCACGAACGGTGCCGCCAACCGGATTTTGGGGAACGTCAATCAGGGAAATATAACGATCGGCCTTACCAAGGACTCCCAGGGCGGCCCGGATAGTTTGGGCAGCCCCAATCCAATTGTCGTTGTGACACAACCCTGACAAAACTGGATGCATTAGCTTCAACGGGAGGGCGGCCTGCGGCCGCCCTCCTTTTTGTCGGGACCCTAATGGCGAAGGAAACGGGCGGAGGGTGGCCCGGCAGCCAGCACTGTTCCCGTCTCGATGAGATCAAATGCGATGTGTTTCGACCGGAATTTTTGGTCCCGCGAAACACGCGAACGACACGAAATTAAGCAACCACGGAATACGCGGAACACACAGAAACGGATTGGGCTCGGTGCGATCGGAATTATTGAACCACTAATTCACACTAAGGAGACACTAATTTAAAACCCCCGGAGATTGGGTTGGGATCAGTGAGAATAAGTGGCCATCAGTGGTTAAACCGTCTGATTTTTTTGCCACAAAGAGTCACAAAAAGGATTTTGGGTTTAGGCGTGGACGTGCAGAGCGCCAATAGGCGCTGCGGGAGTGTTTAGGGAAAAGGGTTGAACCACTGATTGCACTGATGGGCACTGATAAATTCCTGGGGTTCGATTAGTGGGGTATTGGTGACCATTAGTGGTTAAACCGCTTGGGATTTCAAGGTAGGGCGGACTATCCTTAGTCCGCCGTGGATGGAAGAATCGCAGATCGGCGCTGATCCTGACGGCGGATTAAGAATAATCCGCCCTACCTTTGGTTTCGCTTGTTTTGGTCTTTCTTTGTCGCACCCGAATGCGTAGTTATCAGGCGTGAATTCCAATTTTGTGAGGACGGGCATCATATTGGGACTGCTGGCGCTTGCCGGCTGTCAGAAAAAAGACGAACCGGCGGCAGTAGCCCCAGTGGTCAAGGCCGAGCCGCCGAAACCGGCGCCGCCAAAGCCGGTGACGGTGGAGGTGGTCGGTGAAAAAGAGCGCAGCGCGCATTTCACGACCGTGACCCGCGAGCTGGAACTGGGTGGAACGTTGTACGCGTATGTCGATATCGACGGTGACGTGCAGAAGTTCGCGGGCGCACTGCAAGGTTATGTCAGGCAGGCGGCAGCGGCCCAGCCGATGTTCGCGCAATATGCAAAAGACTACGGCCCGGCGTTCACGGCCCTGGGTTTGGACGACATCAAGGCGATGGGCCTGAGCTCCGTGCCCGATGGTGACGGATATTTTCGCAACCGGGTTTTTCTCTATACGCCTGGCAAACGGCACGGCTTGCTCGCAGGCCTCGGTGGAAAACCGGCGCCGTTCGCCCGCTTGAATCTCGCTCCGGCCGATACTGATTTTTACGCGGAGTCCGAGGTGGACCTGCCGGAAGTTTACGCGGCGGTCCGGGATGTGGTGGGCAAGGTCGGCGGCGAACAAAACGCCACCAAGATGGAGGAGAACCTGAAGAAGGCCGGGGAATCCGCCGCGCTTTCCGTGCTGAGCATCATCCAGGATTGGAAGGGCCACATGGCGGTGGTGGAGAGATTTGACCGGGAAAAAACCGCGAAGCTGACTCCCGCGGGTCCGACCATTCCCGCTTTTTCCTTCCTCGTTTCCATCGATGGACTGGCGCCTGCATTAAAGGATGCACTGGCAAAATCCCAGGAGCTCTCAATGCGGCAGAAGGATACGTTGACGATTTATGAACCCAAGCAGCCGCTGCCGGTTGAGTTCCTCAAGCCGGTGATTGTCATCGACGGTTCGACCCTGCTTTTGGCCAGCTCAGAGGCTTTCTTTGATGAGTGCCGCCAGGTGAAATCCGGTCTGGCCGACCAGGCGGACTTTCAGAAAGCCATCGCCCGGGTGGGCAAGGAGGGCAATGGCTTGGTTTACGTGACTCCGGGATTTTTCAAGCGCATCCACGACATCGAGACCCTGAATCCGCAGGTGCCGCCGCAATTGAAACAGTCGATTACCTGGATGATGGCCAACATCCCGCAGCCTGACCGCCCGCTGGTCACCGTGCGCACGAATTTGCCCGACGGCATTCTTTTCCGGTCCTACATGAATCGCTCGTTGAAACAGGATGTGGCGATGGTGGCGTTCTACAATCCCATCACGGTGGGAGTGCTGGCAGCCATGGCGATTCCGGCCTTCCAAAAAGTCAGGACGGCATCCCAGGAAAAAACGGTCATGAACAATCTTCGTCAACTCGCTGCGGCCACGGATCAATATTGCCTGGAAAACGGTGTGACCACGGCGACCTACGACCAACTGGTGGGACCGGACAAATATGTCCGCCGCATCACCCCGGTGGCGGGAGAAAATTACCGGAGCCTCGTGTTCAAGCAGGGTGAACCCTTGAGCGTGCAATTGCTCTCCGGTCAGGTGGTCACGTATACGCCGTGATACGAACTGGGCCCGGATTTGGCCCGCGAATCACGCGAATGACACGAAATTAAATTTAACCACGGAATACACTGAATACACGGAAAGCAGATTGGGTTTTGGGATTCCGGAAAGTTTGAACCGCTGATTTTCGCTGATGGGCACTGATTAAAACCTCAGAGTTTCGGGGTTCGGATTAGTGAGGAATTAGTGGCCATTAGTGGTTAAACCATTCCGGGGTTGGAAAGAAAAAGTTTTGAACCACTAATCCACACTAATAGGACACTAATTTAGATCCCCTGAGCTTGGGATCGGAATCAGTGAGTATCAGTGGCCATCAGTGGTTAAACCGTCTGATTTTTTAGCCACGAAGAGTCACGAAAGGGTTTTTGGGTTAATGGCGTGAATTTACCGAGCGCCGATAGGCGCTGTGTGCGTTTTGGTCGGAGGATTTTGAACCACTAATACACACTAATACACACTAATATGAGACACTAATTCAAATCTCCTGAGCTTGGGATTGGAATCAGTGAGTATCAGTGGCCATCAGTGGTTGAACCGCATGGTTGGAAATGGACGCCTTGCTAACCGAATTTTTGCAGCAGTTCGGACAGCGGACGATCGGCCAACGATTTCAGGATGAGGTCGGCGTGCGCGAGATCGTGGTTGGCGGACGACGGTCCGGGCACCGCGACGCACCACAGGCCGGCGCGCTTCGCGGCGTGAGCACCGTGTTCGGAATCCTCGAAGGCGATCGCTTCCCGGCCGGTCATGCCAAATTTCTCGACGACCGCCCGGTACAAATGCGGCTCGGGTTTGCCGGCGGGGACGTCCTCGATGCAACGCAGATAATCGAATTGATCGAGCAGGCCGAGCCGCGCGAGGTGGCCCTCGACGTGGGCGTGGTCGGAATTGGAGGCGAGACCGATTTTCAGCCCGCGTTTTTTTCCCTCGAGCAGATACTCCTTCACCCCTGGCAACACGGCTTGCTTTAGCAGCAGTTCGTGAGTCACACGCCGATGTTCCTGGTCCAGGGCCGCGCGATCAGCGCCCGCGCCAAACGCGGCCCATTGATCGTAGTGCAACGCGGCGCGGCCGACCGCCTCGTGGGCCAGCTGGCGGGAAAAGGTTTTTTCCGCGCGGCGGTGAATCAGTTCGCACGCGTCGATAATCGCGGTTTCGGTGTCGAAAATCAGTCCGTCAAAATCGAAGACGAGCGCACGAATCATGGAAGAAGTAGTGAGGAGCGAGTAGCGGGTGGCGAGTAGGAAAACCAGTCAGCATTGATACGAGTGCATTATGCCCGCTACGCGCTACTCGATGCTCGCTACTGTCACGGCCGATCCGGCCGAGCCCGGTCGCGGCGGACGTAGACGCGGAAGGATTTGAAGCGCTCCACCCGGACGTAGTGGTCGTCGATGTACTGGCCGAGGCCGGGGATGATTTCGTGGCCTTGCACACTGCGATCCTGCAGCAGGTAATCTTCCGGCCCGACCGAATCGACGAAGAAAGCCGGCTGGCTGGCTTGCAGGTCGGTGAGGACCCGGGCGCGGAAATAATCCCTTTGCGGATTGGGATTGAGCTGCGCTTCGGTCAGGGCCTCGCGGACGCCCTGCGGCAGTTGCGTCTCGATGTAGAGTTCCGGCCGCCAGCCCCAGATCGCCAGGGAGTCGCCGGATTTTTTTTCCCGGTTGATGAACGCCGCCACGTCGTTCCGTTCCTTTGGCGTCGCGATCAGGGCGTGCAAGTCCCGCCGGTCCCAGATGCGGTCGACCAGCTGCACGCCGAGGCCGATTCCCAGAAAGAGTACAATGAATCCCCGCTGCACGCGCGGTGTTCCCTGACTGAGCAACACGCCGAATTGGAGGCCGATCAGCAGGCAGAGCGGCAGCGAGAGAAAAAGCAGGTAGTGGGGATAGAGGCGGCCGGGAGTCAGCACCGCCACGTACGTCACCACGAGCAGCGACCAGCCCAGCATCAGCGGGCGCCAGTTGGTCCGCTTAAAGCCCCATTGGCAGGCGGCCAGGAGAAGCAGTGCGCTGAGATGGAAGGAATAAAAGCCCCAGGAAATATCGGTGAGGTAGCTCAACACATAGCCGGATTCGCTCCAGGGCAGACCGCGAGCCTGGGTGTAGTGCAGGTTATGGATGAGATAGGATTGATAGACATTCGC
>JBEHXD010000173.1:0-9471 GCA_048498875.1 Verrucomicrobiota bacterium | reverse complement strand
GCGAAGTGCGCCATATCCTGTTCGACCAGCTTCTTCCGGTCCGCGCCAACGTAGCCCGCCGCGCGGTAATCGCACGACGACGCCAGGCTGTAATTGGCGCCAAAGAGTGCGACCTCCCAGTTGTCTGCCGTCCAGCGAATGACCCCGGATTCATCGACCCGCACGAATTCTCCTGCCGACAGCGCAAGCGGAAGTACGAGCAGGCTGAAAAGCCACCTTTTGAAATTCATCGCCTTACTTTTATTTGCCGGGCGTTTCGACGAAAGGAACCCACTCCACGCGATCAACCCGCGCGATTGATTCATGGCCGGCAAAATCCGGCTTCGCTTCCTCAGGCACATAAATGACTGTGGCAGGACCGGTGATGGCGTCTTTGCGGAGCGGCAACACCGCAATCGTGATTTCACCGTTCTTCAATTCCGCCGCATGCCGGCGAAGATCGATTTCCAGCGGACGGCCGTTGTAGAAATCATCGGTGATCAGCCGGCCGTTGATCGAAAATCGCAGCACGTCGCCGTGATAATGAATCTTCAACAAGCCCGATGCGGTCGCGGGATCAAAGCCTGCCGGCAGTTTTATGCGCCAAACCGCGGCCTGCTTGAAATCCTCATCGGAAGGTTCGACGGCCACCGGTTGACTGATTTTTCCCAGCGCAATCGTGCGAAGAGCCCCGGCCGCTTGAATGGATTTCACCCCCACCGGCACGGCCGCTCCCGTGGCTTGCGGTGGATCCATTCGGATGGCTCCATGCGGAGTATCCTGGGCGACTGCGAGTGAGTCGTTTTCGCTTAAAAGCACCAGGCAGATCCCTTTTTTATCGGGGAACACGTATGAACTGGCCGTCGTCAGCAGCTGCGGGTCCCGGCCCGCGACTGCAAACTCCGCCGGCACTCCGGGCGTTTCGACAAAATAAAATGTGCGAAGGCCATCAGCTTCCGACACGCACAATGGCTGGGCCGTGGCCCATGCGAGCGTCTCTCCATCACCAAGATCGAGGTTCACAGGCCAGATGAACCGCGACGACGCCGGAATTGTCACCGGCTTTTCCGGAAACACCAGATTGGCTCCATCGGCAAACTTGACCGCAAATTGCACACCGGATTTTTCCGGAAGAGACTTGTTTCGCTCGTAGTTGTTCACGAAGACAAAACCACTCTTGTCATTTGCCCGGAATGCCCATCGCAGAGTGGTCAGGTCGTTTTTGCCGGTCGGCCGCTGATCCGGAAGGAAAGTATTCATCTCCGCCAGTCGTGAGCCAAAGTTGTGCAGAAAGAGATGCAGGCGACGAAGCGAATAATACTGAGGGCGAATCTGTCCGTATTGTCCCAGCGGCGCCTGAAAATCGTAATTCTTCACCGGCATGTCGTTCCAGTTGGTCGTCGGCGTGCCCTGGTTTTCCATCAAGGTGCTGAGTTTCCCCGCCGGATTCGTGCCGCCGTGATACATATAATAACCGGGCGACACCGAGCCCGATCCGAGTTTGACGAGCGTGGTGGCTTCGATGTCACGCGGATCGACGAGAATGCGGCGGTGATAGCTGCTCACCATGCCACCGCCGATCTCGCAGGTCAGGTAAGGGTAACGCGCAATATCAGCGGCGTCCTTCACCTCGCGGCGACCGAGCGCTTCATTCGCGATGTTAGCGTCGGTCCGCAGCGTGGAAAAGTGGAACACCGACCAGTAATTTCCCGGCATGGCGGTGAGCTCGCGATCCCAGAATCCCTCGGAGTAGGCGCCGTAAAGCGGCAGGATCTTTCCGAACGGCATGGGCGTTTTCAGTTCGGGCCAGCCCGTGCGCGTGTAAATGGGGACGTCGAGACCGGCTTCCTGCGCGATTTTCTTGAGATGCAGCAAATGCCCGGCCGGACCATCGTATTCGTTCTCCAATTGGATTCCGATGACCGGACCACCTTCCTTCCAGAGTTGACCGGAAAGCTGGGCGGCAATCTGGCCGTACACCACTTTCACGTGCTCGAGATAAGGCGGATCGTCCGTGCGGATTTTCCAGCCTTTTGCAATCGCCCAGTCGGGCACACCGCCGTTGCGCACCTCGCCGTGACACCACGGTCCGCAACGCACGATCACTTTCAGCCCGACTTCGCCCGCCGTCTGAACGAAGCGCCGAAGATCGTGATCTCCGCTCCAGTTCCACTGGCCCTCGATTTCCTCGTGGTGAATCCAGAAAACATAGGTCGCCAGGATATCGATCCCGCCCCGCTTCATCTTTTCCAGCTCGGCCCGCCACTCGGAGGCGGGATAACGCGTGTAGTGAAATTCGCCCATCACCGGCGTCCAACGCTGGCCGTCGAGCAGCAAACTGAAGCGGTCCGCGGTCAGGGTCGCGCCATCAGGCCGGCTCGCTGTGCCGAAAGTGAAAAGCTCCGACGGCTGCGGATTCCGGGGTGAAAGCGTCACCGTGAGCGGAGCGCTACTCAAAACCGGGTTGGTCATGAGCAATAACACAACAAATGAGTAAAACAGTTTAATAAAGCGCATAGGTTTTTGGATACTGCGTTCAAGGGATGAATTAAGAGGACGGGACGAAGCCGGACGGGGTTCGGCCGGACCGTTTATTGCACGGAATTGCGATCGATGAGTCGGACGGGCAGCATGACATTCCGCTGCGCAACCGTCTTACCTTCGGTGATGAGATCGAGCATGCTGACGACTTTCTCCGCCATGTCGCGCAAGGGTTCCTCGATGGTGGTGAGCGGAGGATTCAACAACGACGAGATCCGTTCGTTTTCACCGCCGATCAGCGAAATATCCTGGGGAATCTTGACTCCCATGACGTAGGAAAGGATGTGCAGGCATTCGAGCGCCTCGAAGCTCGAACCCGGCGCGTAAATCGAATCCGCGCCCGCCCGCACGATGCGGGTGACGACCGACACGTGATTGCTTTCCGGACCGAAAAGCGAAGCACGTTGTTCGTCGATCGGCAGATTTGCCTCGGCGAGGGCCTTTTTGAATCCCCGCAGCCGCTCGGCGAATGGCAGGTAGTCGCCGCCGAGGAAAGCCGGTTTCTTTTTGCCGCGATCGATAAAGTGTCGGGCCGCCATGTAACCCGCGCTGAAATGGTCGGAGCAAACGATATACTCCGTGGGATCGACCGGAAATTTATCGATATGGATCACGGGCATGCGCTTCTCGAGATCGGCCACTAATTTTCCCAGCGCCTTGTCCTGGGTGACCACCACGACTCCATCGAAGAATTTGGTGGGCAGTTCGACCAGGGGATTCGACGGCAGCAGCACACCGATATTGCGCCGCGAAAAAGCGTAGGAAAGATGCGCGGTGAGCGTGGCGGAGTAGCCGCCGAAGCGGTCCGGGTAGGTAGGCTCGGACAGGATGACCATCTCCCGATTGCGCACCGAAGCCTGCGGCTTGAGATTCAACTCGGCAGCGGCGCGCAGTACACTTTCGCGCGTCTCGGCCTTGACCCGGTCGCGATTGTTCAAGACCCGGCTGACCGTACCCGGAGAAACATTTGCGAGACGGGCCAGATCATAAATGGTGGCTTTCTTGCCCGCAGCCCGGTTTGAAATTTCACCCTTGGCCGCGACGATAAGGTTGGGAGCGGATACGGGTTTTTGTTTCTGTTTTGTTTTCTTCACGATTGATGAATTTTCAGGGCGATGCCGGCAGTGGCGCCATGACGCGAGCCGGGCATGGAATCGAAATTCTGATGCTCGACGCTAGGGATTGCGACCGTGCAGCGCGAGGTTTTTGCTTTCAGGAAAGCAGTTTGGCGGCTCATTTTTTGTGCTCCCACAGGGTTACCCGGGAAACCCGGTCATAAGGAGGGTAAAACATGAAGGCCCCGGTCACCAATTCGATGCGACCATCGTTGAACAAATCGGCCGCCTTCACGACGACCAAATGGGTGGGCGCATGAGCCAGCACCCGCGGGGTGAAATGATTCGTTCCGTCGTTTTCAAAACACATGAGGGAAACCGCATTTTTGTCGTTCCAATCGTTGAATACACTGGAGCAAAGGATGTCCTGGTCCCCGTCACCGTCGATATCGACCACGACCGGGCTAAAAGCGCCGGCGAAGTCCCCCACCCGATGGTATGCGAATTTCCGCTGGCCCAGATTTTCCAGCCATTGGACCCCATGCCAGGGGCGCGAACCAGGCGTGGCATAATCGAAGCCGTCCCCATTGGTATAGACGATGTCCGGTTTTCCGTCGTGGTTGACGTCACCAATCGTAAGCCCGCTGCTGCCGAAATCCTTGTTGGTTGAACCATAAAGCACGCGATCCCGGAAGTGCCCCGCCCCATCGCCGTCGAAGGCATGAACCTCTTCCGAATCCTGCGAAACCATGGCGACGATATCCAGATTCCCATCGCCGTTGAGATCGGCCACGGGCGCATGGATGGTCCCGGGAAGGTCGAGGAGTGAGTGGCTTTTAAACTTCCAATCGCCCAAATTTTCCATCCATCGAACCTCGCCTTCGAGATAGCCGAACTGCCCGACCACCAGGTCCAGCCGGCCATCCTTGTTGAGATCAGCGGCAGCCACATAGGTCACCCGGGCCACATTTTCGAGGAGAACGCGATTGGTGAAGTGATTGCTCCCGTCGTTCACGAGCACGACCACGGAACCCGTCTTCACATTGCTGGGCGGGATCACCCCCATCGAGGCCACCAGCACATCCAGATGGCCGTCGCCATTGAGGTCGGCCACTTCCACGTGAGCCGGGCCGGCGATGGGACCGCCAATATCCTGTTCTTCAAACACGCCCAAGCGTACCTGGCGGATCCAGCTGACTTTGTTGAGCTGGCCGTCGCAGACCAGAATGTCCTTCAATCCATCTCCGTCCAAATCCACGATCAACAGGTCAGTGATCCAGGGGGGGGTGCCGTCCGCCGGGCGCCCGATGGGACGCTTGGAGAAATAATCCAAACCCAGTGGGCTTTTCTGATCCGGGGAACCGGCCGGCGCGGCGGCGAGGGAAAGGGGCGTCACGCAGACGGCGATCAACGCCATGACGGCAACGTAAATTCTGAAAAAGGAACGGATCATTTGAAAGTATCGGCGTTAATCCGGCCGCCCAACCGGTCATTCAGGGCGCTTCTCATTTCAGTTTCCCCGGCAGGATCCAACTGCAAGGCCTTTTCCCAGTGCCGGCGGGCGTCTGCCGCACTGCCACCCTGATAAAGAACATCACCCAGACTGAGATGAATCGAGGGATTGTCCGGTTGCAAAGACGTCATCTTTTCCAGGGCCGCGGCGGCCCGCGGGAATTGCTTCAACACCACCGCGGCGTTGGCCAAACCGGCAAACGCATCAAGGTTTGCTGGATCCAATCGCGCGGCTTTTTCATAGTACTCGGCCGCCCGCGTGAAATCTCCTTTTTCGGCCGCGCCGTTGCCGGCTTGAAGATAGGCGGCGTTGAGCATGTCCGTGAGGCTTTTCTGGGCGGGCGTCCTGGCCACCACGTATTTGAGGCCCTGTTCGAGAGGCACGATGGCGGAAACCGGATCGGCCTTGGCCAGAAAATACTCGCCCAAAAGTCCGCGTGCCGGGACATCATTCGCATAAACACTGGCGATGCGCTGGAGATATTTTGCCGCGGCGTCGCGATCGCCGGCGGCCCAAAGGATCTTCGCCAGACTCATGTTCTGGGCCTGCAGATACGGCTCCTTTTCCAGTATCCGGGTCAGAAGTTCACGGGAAAGTTTTCCATCATTTTTTCGCAGTGCGACCTCAGCGTAGGCCTTGGTGAGGGGACTGGAGGCCGGCATCTTTCCATAAAGATCCGCGATCAATGTGTCGGCTTCGTCGACCTTGCCGATCGCCAGCAGCGAGCTCACCAAAAGCGGTCCGATCTTTTCCGGATCACCGCCCCGGCCGAGCGCATCGTAGTATTCGCGGACGGCAGCCACATGCTGCAGCGCCTGGGCGTGGGAAAAACCGGCAAACATCGTGGTGATCGGGCCCTTGGGATCCAACACCGCCAGCCGATCCAGGAGCGGCGTAGCTTCGTCCATTTTGCCGGTTTTGAAATACTCCTCGAACGTGATCGAGAGACGCTGGACATCGTAACAATCGACCAACAACGCATTCTTCCAAGGATCGGCGGGCGGAAGCTCGGGTTTTTGGTGACTGCTCTGCGCGAGGGCGATCGCCCGATCGGTTTCACCACGGCGATCCAGCACCTGCGCCAGCAACGCGGCCCCGGAAGCCGATTCAGGATGTCCGGCCATCAGTTCCTCCAATCGCGCGACGGCCGCATCGTCATCACCCTGCTGCAACTCGATCCGGGCCATCCCCAGTGCGGCCTGCGGTTGATCGGGCTCGAGCGCGAGAATCGCAGCGTAGGCTTTGCCCGCTTCCTCGGGTTCGCCGGATTTAAAAAGTGTTTCCGCCAGCGCGAGCCGGGCGGGAATATAAGCAGGTTCGGTTTGGATTACCGCCTTCAACTCTGTTTGCGCCGCCGCGAGGTCGTTTTCGTTTTGGGCAATGTCTGCCAGATAGTAGTGATCGCGTCCGGTCAACCCCGGAGGCGTGGCGGCGATCACCCGATAGCAGGCACGCGCCTCGCTGAAAAGCCGGTTGGCATGATAGAGACGGGCCAGTTTTCGCACTCCCTCCGGATTTTGTGGCGCCGGGCCAACTTTGTCAGCGGCCTCGCGCAGCGCACGATTGAAATCCTCCGGCAGATTTTCGTAGCGCACAATCGCAGGCAATTCCTGCGCAGCACTCCCCGACGCAGCAGCAAGCCGGCAGGCACCCAGGAGACTGGCGCCGCAAAGCATGGCCCATCGAACTAGGGAGCGTTGATTCATAGGGTCCGGCAGTCTTTGCGGAGTGGCTGCATTTCGCAAGAGCCGGTCAGTTGTCTTTTCTCGAAATCAGTGGTTCCGGCACCCTCGCCGGCAAAAATACGGTCAACCATACCGGTTTAAAACCGACAAAGCCCTTCCGACGATCATCGGAAGGGCTTCGATCAAGCAGGCGGGAAAGAGTTTCCCGCGCCAATACACCTAAAATCCGAGCGTAGTGGTGAAGTAGAAGGTTCGCGGCTGGACGATCTGGTAAGTCGAGCCCACCCCATTGGGATTGGCCGCAATCTTTCTGTATCCTCCACTTTCCTCCAGATCACGCGCGTTGAGTTGGAAGCTAAGGTCATACTTGTTGGCAAACACCTTCATCTTGTAGCCAACCCACGCATCGACGCCGATGCGGGTGCTGCCATAATAGGGATTCTTTAAATCGAGAGCGATCGGAGTACCCGCCGAGTTGAGGATCTGCGGATTGCCAATGATCGGTTTTTCGATGTAACGAATCGCGCCACCGAAGCTGAAGCCTTTCAATTTACCTTCACTGAAGGAATAATTCGTCAACGCACTGGCGTGCCACTTGGCGAGCTGTTGCGATGGCTGTCCTTCGGCCGAGGTGTAGATCAGGTAGAACGGAAGATTGTCGCTCTCCCATTGCTGCTGACCGGTGCGGCCGACGCCCCAGCCCACATTCTGACCGACATAAGGTCCGCTCCAAATCGCCGGAATGCTCTTCCAGTAAGCCAGACGGTTTTCGATGAACGCGGTAAGCGGCGAAGCGATGTTGCTCTGCTTGGCTTCCTGTTTCGAAACGTTGGCCATGATGCGCCAGTTTTTGGTGACGTTGTAGGTAACCTCGAGTTCAAGACCCTTGGAGACGTTGTCCGAAGTGTAGGCATTGACCAGTTTCTGGTCGCCAGTGGCCAGACCCGGGGCAATGAGCGGCTTGTACGTAATATTGGCGCCATTCGCGTTGGCCTGGCGCACCAGATCCGGCATGAAGGTCAGCTCCATGTAAGGAATCGTCCACTGCGCCAGCGGGGAAGTGAGATTATCGGCGCCCGCACCCGCTGCCGTGAGATTGAACCAGTTCAGCTTGACGTTGAGCTTGTCATCGAGAGCGCTGATCGAAACACCATATTCCTTCGTCAAACCAGTCGGGCTGCCCACCGGATTATTCAGCAGATCGACGCCACCTGCGTTGGGCGTGAAGTTCTCCGAACGATTATAGTGAAAGCTCAGCCACTTGAGCGCGTGCACCACGACGCCGTAAGTACGGGTTGTCTTGGCGAATTCGGCGGGTGCGCCGTAATTACCGGCCGGTGGAACAATGCCACCCGCACCAGCGGTGGAAGAGGTAACCGAGGAATCCTCATTGGTGTCCTTGCGCACACCAAACATCGGGACGATGCGATCACCCCAGAAATAACCCTGAACCACTGCCGCTTCCGTATCCAGTTTCCGGAGCAGCTTGGAATTGGTTTTCAGCGCATAGGCGGCATTCAGAGTGTTGGACTTATAGGAGTTGCTCGTCGCGTCGTAGTACACATTCGGGCTGACACCGGAAATGGAATTGGGCGAAACCGGCACCGTTTGGGCCTTGTAACCGTTGGACGCGTTACCGCCCAGGTAGTAGCGATAATTGACCTGTTGATTGGAGATATCCGCGGAGTTCGCCGCGTTATACTGCCAGTGGATCGTCTCCGTTTTGCGGCCCTCCGCAAAACCCGTGAACTGGTAGCGGCCGAGCCACTTGTTGTACTTGTTCAGATCCAGCTCATAGGTCAGCGTGCCGCGCCACACCTCATTCTTGTTGTCGTCGGTATTCTTGTTATCGAGACCGCCGAACTGCATGTAGGTCTCACCGGCATGCGGATTCGCCGCACCGTTCGGCAGCAGGGTGTTCACATCGATATTATACGTGGCGTACTCCGAACGGAAGAGATTCAGGTACTCGGCATCGACCTTCTCGTGCAGGTACGAAAAGTTGGCGTTCAAATTGTGAACGATTTCCTGGTCGATGGAGAAATTAAACGCCTGATATTTCCGCTTCTTGTCCAGGCTGGGATTCAGGTTCACATCCCGCAGATTGATATACCGGTCGTCGCTCATGCGGTAGGCCACATAGGAGGATGTCGGTGTCGCTTGAAAAAAGAGATCGCTGGGATTGTGCGGGTCGCCGAAATTATAGGAACCCTCCAGTTTGCCTGACGCATTATAGACAAGGGTCGGCAGATTGGCACCGTCCACCGTGAGGCGGGAAACGGGAGTACCGCTCGTGTACATGGGTTTGCCGGCCTGGATCCACTGGGTCACGCCATCCTCGGGCGTGATGGAGTTGGGATTGTTCGCTTTGACATTTTGCGTTTCAAACGCCGCGCGAATCGTGGTCTTGCTCCAGGGCTGATAAGTACCCGTGAAATAAAGCCGGCGGTCCTTGTTATAAGACGGGTCCTGCTTGAAGCCTTTGTCCGAATACTCCCCGGCTACGCGGAAGGCCAAAACGTTTTTCATGGCCACCACGTTCGTATTAAGCGTGCCGCGCAAGTCGCCGAAACTGCCGAAACGGAAGGAAACTTCCGTCTTGTCCTTGGCCAGACCGGCCAGTTGCGGCGAGTAATTGATGATACCGGCGGGCGATCCGACACCGTCGAGCTGACTTTCCGGGTCCCCAATGAGCGCG
>JBEHXD010000172.1:0-9487 GCA_048498875.1 Verrucomicrobiota bacterium | reverse complement strand
CCTATGCCTGCGAAGCCAATGCATTTATTGAAGAAGTGCCACCATCAGTGTGCTGATCGGCCGTTTTGCGGGGGAACTGTGATGACTGATCCGTCGGAGCGGCTTTACGCTGCGATCGAACGTACAATCGCGGCATAAAACCGCTCCGACAGAATCGATTCTCACCTCACGCGGCCGCGGCGATCATTTTTTCGAGTTCGCGGTGATTCGTTTTCCCGGTGCCGAGTTTCGGGATGGACTGCACCACTTTGATTTCACGTGGCGCGCAGAGATTGCTCAGTCCTTTGGCCCGGACCGCTGCGCGAATATCGGCGAGTTGCAATTTGGGTTCGTTGGTCACGGCGATCAGCTTTTCCCCCTTGTCCTCGTCCGGCTGGGCAATCACCGCCACGGCACAGCGAAGTCCGAACTGAGGAAACGCGCCCGCGAGTGCGTCCTCAACCGCGGTGAGACTGACCATTTCGCCGCTGACTTTGGCGAAGCGTTTCATGCGTCCGCGAATATGCAGGTAGCCGTCGGCGTCCACATGCACGATGTCGCCCGTGTCGTACCAGCCTTCCAGCGCCTGGAACTTCGCATTCGCTTCGGGGTTCAGGTAACCCTTCATGACGTTTGGCCCGCGGACAAAAAGCCGGCCGCCTTCCTCGACGCCCGGGACTGTTTCCAATTTGTAATTCAGTCCGGGAACCAGGCGTCCCGCGGTGCCGACCGATGGTTCCATGCGGGTGTTCAAGCTGATGAGCGGGCTGCATTCGGTGGCGCCGTAACCTTCCAGAATGCGCACGCCAAACTTCCTTGCCCACGTGTCGAGCGTGGCCGTCTGGACTTTCTCCGCACCCGCAATGAGGTAGCGCAGTGACGTGAAATCGTAGGCGTGCGCTTTGCGCGCATAGCCGTTGAGAAACGTGTTGGTGCCCATCAGCACGGTGCATTCGCGGTCGTAAATCAGTGTCGGAACCACGCGGTAGTGCAACGGCGATGGGTAAAGGAAGGTGTAACAACCGCGAACCAGCGGAAACAATGTGCCACCCAGCAGTCCGAAACTGTGAAAGAGCGGCAGGGCGTTAAAGAACCGGTCGTTGTCGGTGACATCGATCACCGCCGCGGCCTGGCGGACATTGGCGAGGAGATTGTGATGGGTGAGTTCCACGCCCTTGGGCACACCTTCCGAGCCGCTGGTGAAAATAATCACCGCCGTGTCGTCGGGTAGAAGGGGGGTGTCGTGAAAACCGGCGCCGGTCGAAAGCGTGTGGCGCACCAGGGCCGAGAATTTGCTCAGACCGGAAATCTGCGGGCTCACCTCCTCGAGGTAGATGATTTTTATTCCGGCGGCCTCGAGCGGCGCGAGGTTTAGTTTCGCTTTCTCGAGGAATTGTCGCGATGTGATGATGTGCTTGAGCCCGGCAAGTTGCGCGCAGAGCAGCATCACGGGAATGCCGGTGGAAAAGTTCAGCATCGCGGGCACTTTCCGCAATGCCCAGAGGCTGAGTAGCGTGACCGGCTGGCTGTTGACGTTCGGCAGCAGGACGCCGACATGTTCGCCCACGGTTGGGCCGATCCGTCGCCGCCATTCGCCCGCCAAGACGTCGGCGCCCACCATCAATCGACGGTAGGTGAGTTCCTTGAGCGAAATATCCTCGAGCGCGACGCGCTTCGGGATGTTCGCGGCGGTTTCCGCGACGGCTGCGAGCAGATTTTGCGGGCCGAACTGCATTTCGGTCTCGAATTGCTGCAACGTCATTTGATCGCGCAACCAGCCCGTGACTTTTTGCCGCGCCAGCGTGTTGGAAATTCCCTCAAAAGGCGGCGAAGTGAGCACCGCGCTGAAGTGCGCCGTGACTTGGGGAAACCATTTCCGCCAGCCCGGGTGACGGATGAAGCGCAGGCGATTGGCGCCGCGTAGGTAGCAAGTGATTACCTTGGCGTTGGTTTTGCGGATGAGAAATCCGGTGCCGTCGAAGACTTTCATCAAACTCCCTGTGCGCGTGATGCGACCCTCGGCAAACAGCACGAGCCGGCCACCTTTTTCCAGATGCTCCGACATGTCGCGGACTGCGTAGGGGGACGAATTGTCGACGGGAAACGTGCGCTCGTTCACCATCACCTTGCGCAGGATCCAATGCGAATTGGCGGTCGTGCTCGACGTGACAAATTTCCAGTCCTTATCCAGCACGATCCCGAGAAAAAGCCAGTCGAGCCACGAGACGTGGTTCGGCACGAGCAACACCGGCCCGGGGGTGGAAAGCACCTCCGTGTTATAGGCGCGAAAACGAAAAAACAACCGGGCGATGAGGGTGAGGATGAATTTCATTCAATGAATGGTTCGGAAATTCAGGAATTCGGGCGAACAGGCCTGGCGGCGGGATATTTCAAGCACGCGACGATGGCGACGACGCCGATGGCCAGGCCGAGAAAAACACCGCTGGAGCTGAGGCCGGCTTTGACGCACGCGAAACTATACAGGCTGGCGGTGCACATGCCGAGGCTGTCGCCAAGGTTTTGGACGGCGATGGTTTTGCCGAGTTTGGTTTCATCCGACTCCGCTTGCAGCGCCGCATTCAAGGGAATGAGGAAGAGCCCGGCGGCGATGCCGGTGGCGATTAAAAGAATCACGACCGGAACAACCAATAGGAGTGATCCCACGTGAACCACCGGCATACGCCAAAATGAGAGCGAGTTGACCGAAAAAAGCAGCGCCAGCATTCCGGCGAGTAAAAATCCATAGGACTGGGTGCGACGCAGATCGCTGACCTTATGCAGCTGTCCTGCGAGGACGCTGCCTGCCATCACGCCGACGCTGAGCCAGAGGCCGAGCAGGGAGATTTGCGTGTTGTCCGGCAGGTGCAGGACTTCCAGTCCCCAGGGTTGAAAATTGATTTTCATGGCCGCTCCGCAGACCCAGAAAAGCGAGGTGCCGATGAGAATGCGGGACAGACGCGGCGACGTGAACAAGTCGCGCAAGTGGTGGCCGAACTCCGCGACGCTGCTTGAGAGCCGCACTTCCGGTTTGGGCGCGGTCCGCGTCATGAAAAAGTTGGCGAGCAGGGCACTGCCGAAGATGCCGGTTAAGATCACGAACGAGGTCAGCACATGGTCTTTGAAAACATCAGCCATGACCGATCCGGCGATTGCGCCGCCGAGAATGGCGACCAGGGTCAGTAACTCCACCATACCGTTCGCCTTGACCAGGCGTTCGCGCGGGAGAATTTCCGGCAGAATTCCGTACTTGGCCGGGCCGTAGAAACACCCGCCGATGCCCACGATGAAATAACCCACGCCCTGCCAGAGCGGTCCACCCCACACACTCAGTGCGCAGACAAGAGTGCCGAATAATTTCAGGGCATTGCCACCGATCAGCCAGCTGGTCTTCGCGTAACGGTCATTCAGATACCCTGCCAGCGGAGCCAGCAGCACATAGGGGACGAACAGCAAACTCGTGTAGATCGTGTTGTTCGTGCGCAATTCCGCAGCGGTGATGGCCCCTGATTTTTCCAGGTAGGTAAGCTGGCCCACGATGACGGCCAGAATCGCATTATCGCCAAATGCCCCCAGGAACTGCCCGACCAACAGAAGCGGGTAATTGCGGTTTGGTTTCATCGAGACGGATAAATGGGGGAATCGGCCGGACGGCGTTTAGATGACGAAAGGGGAATGGACACGAGCGGAGGGCGCGACTGAAAAATCCGGTTCTTAGCCAAAAGACGCACCGCGACCAGTCCCGTCAGAAGCAGCGCGAGGCTGCTGCCGATGGTTCCGCCGCCGAGGCTGAAGCCGGGTTTATGCTCGATGGTGATGGCTTCCGGTTCCTGCCTGGCGCGCACTTTGAAGGCGTCGAGTTCATGTTGCAGGTTGTTGGTGAGATCCTCGGCGGCGGCGATGTAACCCCGCTTGGAATCGTTTTGCAGCTGGCCGTCGCTGTTGATGGGAGTGGAGTTGCCATGGATGGTGCTGACGCCCGGAGCGCGAAACAAAAGGCTGCGGCTCGGAATATCGTAGACCACCGCTTCCATGAGTGTGGCGGTGTCATTTTTCCGGGCGGGAATGACATAGGCGCCGACAATGGTCCAATAAGACAAACTCCATGCGGTATCGCTGGTGAGTTGAGACTGGTCGTAGGCGACCAAGGCGATGACATCGACGCCCATCAGCGCGCGGATCTGGTCGAGGTTTTCGAAGCTGCCGCCTGGACGCAGATAGGTGGTCGGGACCAATTCGATGGATTGTACAAACGGAAGGGCCCGAAATTTCGCGGCGATGTCGCGCATGAGCTCGGTTTTCTGGGCTTCCGTGAAGGTGCTGTTGACCACGTCGGAGCCGGCGTAATTTCCCGTCGAACTGGGGACAAATGCCACGGCCACGCGCAGCGGTAGACGAAGAGTGGGTTTAGATGGCTGGATGAAAGGCTGGTCTTTGCCGGGATAGAGAAATTGGACGACGCTGCTGGCCTGGTGATGACGGGTATTCCAGCGGCCCACGCATCCGGAAGTTAACAACAAGGTGGCGGCGAGAACGAACGGGAGAAGAAGAGAAAAACGACGACGGGTGACGGTATCCATGCGCGTCAGTGTACCCGGGAACTGGCGATGGCCGTTAATCGATAAAACTGACATGACCTATCGTTTGGGGCAATGGGAACGACGTTGCGTTCAACTCCCTGCCCGGCAGCGTTGTCGGGACGCATGAACATTCATCACTTGGAACTGTTCTACTATGTGGCCAAACACGGCGGCATCAGCCGGGCGGCGCGCAACATGCCCTACGGCATCCAGCAACCCGCGGTGAGCAGCCAGATCCTGCTCCTCGAGGAAGATCTCGGGGTGAAATTGTTCGAGCGAACGCCGTTCAAGCTCACGCGCGAAGGGGATGAGCTGTTCGCGTTTGCCCAGCCTTTCTTTGACAACCTCGGGGTGGTGTCGGCCCGCCTGCGCCAGAAATCGGCTCCCCATTTGCGGATTGCGGCCTCCGAGCTGGTGTTGCGCGACTATCTGCCGGCCGTGGTCGAACGGTTGCGCGAAACGGAACCCAAGTTGAAATTGGGCCTGCGTTCAGGCTTTCAGGCCGACATGGAAAGATGGCTGTTGGAGCGGGAAGTGGACGTGGCGATCACTCCGCTCGACGGAAAGCCGCCGGGACGCGTGCGCTGCATGCGGTTGATGAAGCTTCCGCTGGTGCTGCTGGTGTCGAAGAAAAGCCGGATCAAATCCGTCGCGGAACTTTGGCAGAGCGGAGTGGTGGAGGAACCGTTGATTTGTCTGCCGCAAACCGAACTCATGAGCCTGCGGTTCCGCCAGGAATTGCAGCGCCGCAAAATCGACTGGGCTCAATCGATCGAGGCTAGCTCCATCGATCTGGTCACGCGTTACGTGGCGAACGGGTATGGGATTGGATTGACCATCGATGCTCCCGAAGTCACCCGGCATCCCGCGGTCCGCGTGCTGCCGTTGGAGGGTTTTGCCCCGCTCGAGATTGCCGCGTTGTGGAGCGGCGAACCCTCGCCGCTAGTGGGGGCCCTGCTCCAGGAAGCGCAGCGTTATGTGGCGAAACAATGGCCGGCGTGGGCGATCCGCGGCGGTCAGGCTTGAGTTTTCCGCGGACGATTAAAGCGTTTTCATAAAAACAGTGGCCGTATACCGGACGGTTTGAACTAATCGAGGAACGCGTCATCGACCTGACCGAAATGACGACGGTAGGGCGGATTATCCCTAATCCGCCGAGGAGCGTACGAAAACCCGTGGAGATAAGCGATTATCCTGAGCGGCGGATTAGGGATAATCCGCCCTACCATTTCTAATCTATTTCCGACCACGGTTTTGTTGGAAATGCTCCAGCCGTGGTTTTTCGATTCTCTCACGGCAGCAGTGCCGTGGTGAGCGCGGGAATATAAGTAATCAGGAGAACGCCGATCAGCATCACGAAGAGGAGCGGGAGGGAGGCGCGAATGGTTTCGCCCATCGGCTTTTTCAGTCGCGATGATGCGAGCAAAAGATTCAACCCGACGGGTGGCATCAGGAAACCGAGTTCCATGTTCGCAAGGAAGATGATGCCGAGGTGAACCGGGTTAAGGCCGAGGCTGATTCCGATCGGAACGATCAACGGCACGACGACCACGATCGCCGCGTAGATCTCAATCAGACCGCCGACGAGCAGGAGCACGAAATTCAATCCGAGCAGAAATACCCAACGCGACTGAACATGGACCGCAGCCCAAGCGGCCAGCGAATCGGGAACCTGCGCATCGATCAGGTAGTTGGTGAGCCCCAGTGCGACTCCGAGGATGAGCAGGATGCCGCCGATCAGCATGCCGGCTTCGGTCAATACACGCGGACAATCACGAATCAGGTGCAAGTCCCGGTGTACGACCACCTCGATGAAAAAGGCATAGAAGGCAGTGACTGCCGCCGCTTCGACGGGAGTGGCCCAACCGCTAAAAAGTGTTCCAAGGGAAACCACAGGAAGGAGCAGCTCCCATTTTGCGGCCCAGACAGCGGCTCTGGCTTCAGCGAAATTGAATTTCTCGGTTTGTGCGCTGCGCCGCCCCGCCCAAATACCCCAAGCGGCAGTCATGGCGATCAGCAGCAGGCCGGGCAAAAGGCCGCCGAGATACATTTCCTTGATGCCGACTTTGGCGATGATCGCATAAAGAATCACTGGCAGACAGGGCGGCAGCAAAACGCCCAGTGATCCTGCGCCGGTCACCAAGCCAAGCGCATCGCGTTCGGAATAACGCGCAGCGACGAGGATCGGCATCAACAAACCGCCAAGGGCGAGAATCGTAACCCCGGAGCCACCCGTCAGAGAGGTGAAGAAGGCACAAAGCAGCGCGGTCGCGATGGCCGGCCCGCCGCGCAGCGATCCCACCAAGGCTTGAAACACGCGCACGAGTCGCTTCGAGGCTCCGCCTTCTGCCATGAAATATCCCGCCAAGGTAAACAACGGCAGCGATGGCAGAGCGGGATTCAGTACGAGGCGATAATGCTCGGCCGGCATGGCGGCGATGGGCTGGTCAGCGCCCCAGAACAATATCAGACCCGCGCCGCCGAGGGTGACGAAAACCGGGGCACCGAGTACCGTGGCCGCGAGTAACACGATCATCGCCGGCCAGACCAGATTCTCCGCCGGCCACGGCGTCCGGGCGCCGAACGCAACGATCGCAATGGCGAAAATCATCGCAGCGATACGCCACGTCCATTTGGGTGATGCACGATAAATCAGCCGCAGGGCGATGACCGCGAAGCCCAAGGGCAATATTGCCTCAATGACCCATAAGGGAATGCCAGGCAAAAATAGTTTTCCCTCTTCGCGTTCCGGCAGCACGAATAGAATTCCTGCAATGCAAAGCAGCACCGCGATCGCGGCCGAAAACGACAGGCTGAACCATTGGGTGTGTTTCTTCCAGGAATCAGGCAGAAACGCCGCGCTCGAGAGCGACAGCAATCGACTTTCGCGCGCGGCCAGCGCGCCACCCAACATGCCCACTATCAAAGTCAGGTGTTGGACGATCGAGCTGGATCCGGCCAATCCCGAGCCCCGGCTCGCGCGCAGGATGATTTCGATCACCGGAAGCGCCACCATGACGGTGAGCGCAAGTGTCATCAGGAGATTTTCCGACTGATGCCGGATGCCCGGGCGCGGTTGGCGGGAAGCGTCTTTCGAGGCACCGATATCCATGAGCGATCAGTTTCGCGGAGCACCCGCGCTACTGCGAAATTCTTCCAAGCGGCGCATCACTTCGTCAAAAATATCCGCCGGCACGGTATTCCCTCGTACGCGCTTGAGAACGTCATCGCCCAAGGCGTTCCATTCTTTCTGCACTTCCGGGGTTAGCGTTTGGATTTTGAGGCCGTGTTGCTGCATCACGCGCACCGAATTTTCGCTCTCTTCGCGGCTGATTTTGCGAATTTTCACCCCGGTCGCTTCGGAGGCGGCGCGAATTTTGGCTCGTACCTCCGGGGTAATTTTTTCCCAGACGTCATGTCGTACCACCGCGGCCCCAACGATTGGGCTCCAGTTGAGATCGAGCATATGCGGCGCCGGCCCGTAAAGCTGGCTGGCAAGCGCCACGATTGGCGGTACGGGGACCACATTGATCAAGTCAGTGTTGAGCCCGAGCAGAATGTCGGTCGTTTCCAGGGAGACCGGGCGGTAACCGACGTCCTTCATGATTTCGGTTTCACGGACGTCACCCGCCCAGGCGAAGACTTTCATCTTCTTAAAGTCGTCCGGGTGCACGCCCGCCTCCTTGGAAAAAAAACGGACCCAGCCGGCGTCGGCCCAGAACAGGACTTCATAGCCCTTGGCGCGCAGACGCTCCTCCAGCATCGGGCGCATCTTTTCCCGGACGAAATCCACTTCGTCCCACGTGCGGAAAGCGAGCGGCATCAGTTGCAGGCCGCCTACTCCCGGATCGATTTCGGAAAGGCCGACGACGGACAGCACGCAGGCGTTCAGCTGCTTGATCCGCATTTTCTTCACCATCTCGCTTTCGCCGCCGAGGCGTCCGTCGGGATAAAGGGTAAGCTTAACCGCGCCGTTGGAGGCTTTCTGCCATTCCTCACCGAGGACCTGCAGTTCCTTGAGCTGGGCGGTTCCGCTGGGGAGAATCGTGCCGAGGCGAATCGTGACGTTGTCCGCTGCGCGCAGGGAAACGCCCGAAAAAATACCAGCGGCCAGCAAGGCGCACCCAAACAGCCGGACGATTGGCTGGCCGGTTGGGCGTGAAGAAAAAAGGCGGAACGATTTCATGGAGCGACGGGCGGATTGGAAGTGTCGACGGGCAGGAACAGATCGTCAATACGCGCCAGCAGCCAGCGGGCGCGCTTTTGCATCACGAGATTGACCAGACGCCACTCCGGGTGGGCGTTGACATCGATGGCGAGGGCCTGATTGAGCAACTGTTCGAATTCGGCCCGGTTTTGTTTTTGCACGCTCACGGCCTCCGCGTAGGCGACAAACGGACTGGCCTGGCCGCCTCCTGAAAGGGCCACGGCGCGATCGAAATGCTGACGTGAACGAATCGCCGGGTCGCCGGAGCCTCCGGGGCGGGCCATTTCGTAGGTGATCAGGAAGGCGTGGATCGCGCCCTACGAGCGGCTGGCCGACCCGCTGGGCGAGCCGCCGGACTATCATCTGCTGGCTGGGAGTTCCATTCCAACGAACCTCGGCACGCGTGCGTACCTCGGCAGGGTCGCGGACTTCGATTCTGTGCTGCTACTCGATGCAGGGGCGGCGGACGCCTCCGGTCCGTGGTCCCAACGGCTCGAGCTTGTTGGCAGGTCGGATATGGCCGCACTCTACCGGGGAAGGCGCGACTAGCGTGGCTTTGACTAGTTGGCGGCAACGGCGCTAGAACCGCGACGCATTTCCCGGAACGGTTCCAGATTTCGAAGGACCACAGCGTCGCACATGTCGAGCGCCGAAACCAAGACGAGCCGGCCGCTCTCGCCGCACCTCTGGATTTACCAATGGTACGTAGCGATGATCGTTTCGA
>JBEHXD010000171.1:0-9539 GCA_048498875.1 Verrucomicrobiota bacterium | reverse complement strand
AGTGCCAGCAGTGCGAGTTCGCCCGTGCCCGCGACGTCACCGAATGCGATCGCGACGACCGGAGTGTCCACGACGACCACGGGGGCGGAGAAGGCGCCGGCGCGATCGTTCCACGAAACGAGCAGGCGGCCCGCGGCATCGAGCAGCGCGAGATCGTTGTCACCGTCGCCATCGAGATCCGCCCAGCAAACGTCGCGCAATTCGGGAAACGCAGCAAACGTATCGACCGCCGTGAAAGTGCCGTCGCTGTTGTTGCGCAGCAACTGCGGCGCGGCGCCGTCGCGCGCGACCAGCAGGTCGAGATCACCATCCGCATCGTAGTCGAGCGCCCAGACGCCATGAGCCGGAGCGGCGAAGGCGGCGCGCAAATCATCGGCGGGTTGAAGCGCGCTGAATTTTCCGGCTTCGTCCTGCGTCCAAAGTTGCAGGCCCGCCGCGCCCACCACGGCGAGATCGGGGAGAAAATCGTTGTTGAGATCGGTCACGCACACGGCGTTGCGGCTGCGAGCCGTCGTTGCACCGGACAATGGCAGCGTTTCGCCGCTACCGAAGCGCAGTTCTTTCTCCGTAAGCGCCAGGCGACTCGTGCCGTCCTTCGCACCCAGTTCCAAGGCGAGGAAAAGAGTGGCTGAGGAAGATAACGAAGATTTGGGAGCGCTCGTGAAATTCAGGGCCGCGTCGGAGGGCGAAACCGCGATCTGAGGTTGGCTATAGTGGAGCAATCCGCGCAACGGTCGGCCGACCGAACCACCACTCGCGCCGAGTACGGCGAGCGCAGCCTGATATTCCGGCGACGCTTGATGCATGTTCTGCAGGAAAGTCAGCGCAGCCCCGGCGGCGCGAAAATTACCCGCGGCAGTCGCGGTGCGGGCTGCTTCCCATTGGCGGGTTTCCGCAGCGGACCATTTGGCGCGTCCGGCCGCGAGTTCCTGCAGCGCCGCTTCAAGACGGGTCCGATCTTCCATTCGGGCGAGGAGTCGCGCACGACCAAAGGTGGCCACGGGATTGCCCGGTTGGCGTTGAAGCAGTTGATCGAAGACCTGCAGCTGCGTCTTGAGATCGCCGCCCTGGCCGGTGCGGCCCAGCAATTCCGTCAGCCGGTAAAGCACCGCCGCGCCGGGCTCGGGCAGGCTTTGCAGCCGCTTGATCGCCTGTTGAAACTGACCCTGCTCGTCGTCGAGCGTCGCTTGCAGCAGAATCACGTCGCCGTTTTTCGGATCCAATTTCGCCGCCTCGGCGAGCGCGGTTTCCGCGCCGGGAAGATCGGCGAGACGAATTCGCGCGATGCCGAGGTTCGCCCAGACCGCGGGTTCATCAGGAAGCTGTTTCGCCAACCCCGCGAAAGCCCGCTCGGCCCGCTCATTGGCCTCAACGTCCAGCGCGGAAAGCCCGACGTAGAATGGACCAATGGCGTCGGCCGGCGCAGGTTGCGCAGTCGGCGCCGCCCAGCTGGCGCCGGGGGTGATGACGCCCAGGACCAGCAGCGCAAAGGGGAAGCGGAAATTCATGCGGGATAGTTGGGGGAGCGGAGCGTGGCGGGGAGCGACGAATAAAACGAGAACGGAAAGTCCACCGAGCTAAATGAAGGGGAAAAGAAAAAGCAGGCTCTTGGGGTGAACTGCCGCTATTTTGGGGCGAATTGCGGGGGAGCGATAAAGCCCCACGGCCGCTATCAGCCATTGGCCAAACCACACTTGGCGAGCATCGCGTTGATATCCGCCTCGGTGGCACCGACCTTGGCGGCATTGCGCCTCATATCCGTTGCCTGAGCCGGGTACCACGGATCGCGGGTCGCGTCGGTCAACCCCGCCACGTCGAGGGGCTCGATCGCTTCGCGCACCCGCGCGGCCTGGCTCGAATCGGCGGCGGCAAGATCACAAAGTGCGCGCAGCCGCGGGCCGAACTCCGGGTGATCGCGAAGCAAAAATCCGGGCACGAGTTCCGGCTTGCCGAGCCGGCGGGCGGTTTCGGCAAAGCTCGCCGCGGCAAAATAGAGCAGGCTCAGATCCTTGAACTGATCGAAGTGGCCCATCCGCGCGTAGAGCGCACCGACGAGCTTGGCGGTCGTCTCGAATTCGCTGGTCGTAGCCTCGGCGTAGTCGGCCAATCCCCTCATGAATTCCGGTTTTCCGAAGTGGCGAAGCAGGCGCGCCAGTCGCTGGACGCCGAGCAGCGTGAGCGGAAATCCAGTCGAGAGTAGCGGATCGACAACACCCGCCGCCGAGGGCAACAACGCCCAGTGCTTTCCGGCGACCACAGCACTTTGGAAGGCGACGCGCGGTTGCCAGGTAAACGGGCGCGTGGTCCGGGCGGGCCCGAAAATTTTTGCGAGCTCGGGCATCTCGGCCAGAAACCGGCGCCAGCCGGCTTCGCCTTCGCGCAGTCCAAACCGCTCCGCCACCGGATCGATCGCGGCGACGCCTGCACTAGTCAGGCCGTTGTTGAATTGCAGCACCCACACCCAGCCGCCTTCGAACACATGATGCACCGCGGCTTGTTCGGGCGGGTATGGCGGCTGGCCGGGATGAAAATAATCCGGCAACGGCGCGACTCCGGTAAAATGAGAGTAGAGCGCCTGTGTGGCGGGAAACCCTGCCACTTTCTTTTCCGGGAGCGACAGCAGACGATGCAAACACCCGCGCGGGCCGCTCGCGTCGATGAGAAAATCGACGGTTTCGGTCGTGGTTTTGCCCGCACGCGTGGTCGTCAGTCGCACGCCTTCCGGCATTTCATCGATTTGCTCGATGGTCGTTTGGTCGCGATAGTCGACGCCCAGCGCTTGGGCCTGACGGACGAAATAATGATCGAAGTCGGGACGATACCAATGCGTGTCAGCCACGGTTTCGTTGGGACTGGCGCCGACCATCAATTGCTGTTTCATCGCCGCCGCGGGATCACGCGGAAAGCGACGTCCGAACTCGTGCTGGTAGAAAGTGAACCCGCGCTTCAATCCGCAGGCGATGTCTGCGTGGTCCTTTTGCCACGCGCCCCATTTCGAAAACGAGCGGATATCCGGCAGGTCGAATTCGTCGGCGATTTCCTCGATCAACAGGTTGGCCAGCGGCGTGGACGATTCCCCGATGACGAATCGCGGATGACTTCCCCGCTCGAGCAACGTGACCAAAAACCCGATCCGGCGTGCCGCCATGGCGAGCAGTGAGCCGGCGAAGCCCGAGCCGATGATGGCGAGGTGGAATCGGTTTCCCTTCATGGCGATTGGCACACGGCGCAGGCAATCGGAGGTTCGTCCCGTTGCGCAAAATTGATCCGGTGCAACCGATCCCGGCGCGCGGCAAAACAAGAGGCGCACGTGGAAAATGGCTCCAGTCCCCACGTGTCGACAAACACGCGTCCGCGGCCCAAGGCCAATACCTCGCGGAAAGAAGCTTCGAGCGTGGCGAGTGTCGGCGGCACGAATTCCCCCGATGCGAGCAGTCGTTCCATCGCGCCGTTGCCGGTGCGCGTGGGAATGAGCGACACCGCATTGGCGCCGCAGGAAAAGGCGAACTCCGCGGACTTCACCACCCATGCCAATCCGTCCGCCGCGCTGAGAAACGGCGGATTCACGAGCAGAAAAACCCGCAACGCGATCCCCTCGGTGCGCAGCTGGCCAGCGGCGCGTTCGAACTGCGGCAGGTCGAACTGTTTGTTCAGTCGCTCGAGAATTTCCGGATGGGCCGTCTCGAGGCCGATCGCGACTTCGAGGGCACCTTTTCTCAAATCGCGGAAGCGCAGCGTGCGTTCTCCGATCAATCGCGGATGGGATTCGACGACGACATTTTCCGCGAATGCCACCTGTTGCGCGATTGCCGCGTAGTCTTCGGGCGGAATCGCCGCGGGATCGAAAAAACTGCCGCTGTTGTAGAGTTTGACCTGACGCGGTGTGACGCCGGCCACGGACCAGCTCTGCCGTGCCAGTTCGATCTGCCGCGGAATCGCGCCGACCGGAACCGACTGCGTGGTGGTGTCCTTCCACAGATCGCACATCAGACAGCGCCAGGGACATTCCTTATTCGTCAGCAACACCACGCCCGATGACACTACGCCGCCCGACGCCAGCGGCTCTTCTTCGAGAAACACCCCGTGCGCCCGAAAGGGATCAGGCTCGGAAGCGCGCGGTGGACGCTGCGCCAGAATCCAAGCCGTGCGATCGCGCACAGGATAAACGGGAACCATGCGTTAGTGAGTGTCTTTCAACCCTAGCGGTTTGCAATTTCTGTCATTCTGAGCATCGCGAAGAATCCATAGCATCGATCGTGATATCACTTACGCACGCATGGATTCTTCGCGATGTTCAGAATGACAAGTCGGGTTTGGAGGGAAATAATCCTCTACTGATAAAACGCGTGGAACTGCCGGCGGTACTTCATCTCATCTGTCGTGAGGTGCCGGCGGAGTTGGTCGACGGGAAGCGCGCCGTGTTGGAACCGGCGCTTCGCAAAAACCGGCATATCGAAACCGGTCACCGCCTTGATGCCTCGACGGGCGATTTCGCCTTTGAGCGCGTAGAGTTTTGGCACGTTCATTTCGGTCAGCGTCTCAAAGGGAATCCCCTCGGCCACGGCGACGACGTCCGGGCGTGTGAACGGGCTGAAACCCTCGAACCCGTGATGTCGGGCGGGCGCATAGGTGCGCGCATAGCTGCGACTGAGGCCGCCGCTATAGGTGAGCGAGTGTTTGATCCGGCCGACGCCCCAGCCTTCCTGGTAAAGCATCAGGTTGTTGACGACGCTGCGGATGGTGAGCTCGGGATTTTCCTCGATGGGATAATCCTTCAGGTTTTCGTCGCCGCCATCGCCGTCGACGAGGAACTTCCATTCCGGATAACGCGCCCGGATTCCCCGGCAAAGCGCCAGACCCATCGACGCGCATTCGACGTCGAGTGGTTTGTAGTCTTCGAGCACGCGCAAGGTCTCGACCGGATCGATCGAGCTGGCCTCCGCCTCGATGGTTTCCAGAAACAGTCCGAGCCCGAGGGGTTCGAGAAATGCGCGCGCCTGGCGCGGATCTTCACCGCCGCCGAAGTCCAATGAGAAGGCCTTCAGGCGCGACGGGTTCAGGCCCAATTTTCGCATCACGTGATAAACCACAAGGAACACCGAGCCGCTGTCGATGCCGCCGGAAAAAGCGACGCCAATGGGCTCGCGTTCGGGTACCTGCTCCAGCCACTTGGCCACTTCGGCGGCGAGAGCCCCGATGTAGTTCCGGCCGATTTCGTCGAGATCCGCGGGCTGGGCATTTCGCTGCGGGGTGAAATAGCGGATGTAAGTGGGATCGGGATCGGGACAACCGATGAGCTGGATTTCCGTCACGTAATGCGCGGGCACCATGCGCGTGTAGCTCGGATGAAACTGGCCGGCGAGTCCTTCGCGCTTGAGCTGCTCGTGAATCGCATCGATGCGGTCGGCCACGATGAGCGCCGGGCCCTCGCTGCGCTTGGCGAGAAAGTAACGCATCGGACGGTCGAGTGAGCGGGCCATGCGGACTTTTTTGCCCTCGCGCGCCACGATCGCGAACGAACCGTCGATCGCACGCACCTCCTCGGGCGAACCGCGCAGGATGCGCTCGCGCGCCTGGTCGAGAGTGAGATGGCGCAACCGGACGGTGGCGGGATCGATCAGGTCGACGAGGCGTTCGATATAGTCGTGCATGGGAGGAAAGGGTCGGAAAATCGCCGGTTTGCGGAATGACGGTGGACAGCAACTCGTTGGCTTCCGAGGGGAAAAATGCCAGTCGAAAACCGACCCGGGCGGATTTCACCGTTGCTCTATCGTGCCCATGAGGTTTTCGGATGGCATGTGAGCCGTGCTTTGGTCTCACTTTTCGTTTTCTCCCAATTCTGACGCTGCACCGATGATTCGCCGACTTGTTACCGCCGCTCCGTTTTCCCTTGGTCTATTGATTTTTGGGCCATGCCTGACGCGCGCGGAGACCGCAGCGCCCGCCATCGTCGAACAACCGCTGGCTCCGCGCTCGGGACCGCGCGGCCAGACGCTCTTTGTCCAGCTTCCGCCCGACCAGACCGGTGTCTTGACTGAGAATAAATATTCCGACCCCGAAATGTGGGGAAAACGCTACCGGGAGATCGAACTCGGCGGAATCGGCACAGGCGTCGCGATCGGCGACTACGATGGCGACGGCCGGCCGGACCTTTTTGTCGTCAGCAAAACCGAAAGCTGCCGGTTGTTTCGCAACTTGGGCGGTTTCAAATTTGAAGACGTGACCGCCAAAGCCGGGGTCGGCGATGAAGGCGACGCCGCGAAAATCTGGAAACAGGGCGCCACGTTCGCCGACGTGAACAACGACGGCTTGCTGGACATTTACGTCTGCCGCTTCAACGCCCCTAATCTCCTCTATATCAATCAGGGCGACGGCACGTTCAAAGAGGCGGCGCACGCCTACGGCCTCGATGTGAAGGATGCGAGCGTCATGGCGGCGTTCTGCGACTACGACCGCGATGGCCTGCTGGATGTTTTTGTCCAGACGAACGTGCTCGATGCTACCGGTCATCCGGAAGGACAGCGGGATTATCTTTTTCATAACAACGGCAACGGCACTTTCACCGATGTGACAAAGCACGCCGGCGTGGCTCCGTTGCCCACGCATGGGAATTCCGCGGCATGGTGGGACTACGATGGCGACGGCTGGCCCGATTTATATGTGGCCAACGACTTCGACGCGCCCGATGCCCTCTATCACAATAACGGCGACGGCACGTTTACCGATGTGATCAAGCAGGTCGTCCCGCACGTGCCGTATTCGTCGATGGGCTCCGACATCGGGGATATCAACAATGACGGCCGACTCGATCTGATCGCCGCCGACATGGTGCCTCCCGGCCACGTGGCGGATCAGCGCACGATGGCGGAAACCCGCGCACGCCAGCTGGACCCGCGCGATGACGCGACGGCCGTGCCACAATTTCCGCGCAGTTCAGTTTTCCTTAACACGGGCGCCGGACGTTTTCTTGAGATCGCCCAACTGGCCGGCCTAGCCGCGACCGACTGGACCTGGTCCGTGCGCTGGGAGGATCTCGATGACGATGGTCGCGTGGACCTCTATGTGACGAACGGCATGCACCGCGAAATTCACAACATCGACCTGATCGCCAAGCGGACGTCGGCCGAAAGCGAGCTGGAGCGCATTCGCGTCATGAAAGCCAGTCCCCTGTTCGCCCTGCGCCATCTCGCGTTCCGAAATCGCGGCGACCTGCAATTTGACGACGTCTCCACGGACTGGGGCATCGATCAGAAAGCGGTCAGCTTTGGCGCGGCTTTCGGCGATCTCGATGGGGATGGCGATCTCGATCTCGTCTACAGCAGCTATCAGGCCGGCGCGACCGTGCTGCGCAACGACAGCGACGGGCATCGCGTGATCGTGGCGCTGCGTGGGACGCAGTCGAATCGCTTCGGTATTGGCGCGAAGGTCCGGCTGGAGTCGGCCGCCGGATTGCAGGTGCGCGAGCTCACCCTGGCCCGCGGTTATATGTCCAGCAGCGAGCCGATCGTGCACTTCGGCCTCGGCAACGACACCCAGATCAAACGCCTCGTGGTTTCCTGGCCCAGCGGAGCCGAGCAGGTGTTTGAAAATCTTTCCGCCGACCGGCGCTATGTCATCACGGAACCGGCGAAACCGGTCTCACCGTCGAAGGCTTCGAAACCCGCGTCAGACGTGAAGCAGTTCACCGAAGTAAGCGCGGCGATGAATCTTTCGTGGCGCGCCCGGGAGGAAGCTTTCGACGAATTCCTCACGCAGCCGCTGCTGCCCTGGCGCCTCAATCGTCGCGGACCGGCGTTGGCGGTGGCCGATCTCGACGGCGGCGGCCGCGACAGTCTTGTGCTGGGCGGCACCACGCTTGATCCGCTTCGCGTGCTCGCACCGGCAACACCCGGCAAGTTTGCTCCAATTGAATCGCCTGCGTTCACGACGCGGCCGGTGGTCGATGACGGCCCGGTGCTCGCGTTCGATGCGATGGGCGACGGGAAAACTGCGTTGCTCGTCACGCGTGGCGGCGACAGCCAGCCCTCCGACTCTCCAGAGTACCAGCCACAGCTGTTGCTGAATGATGGGAAAGGCCATTTCCAGCCAGCGCCCGATGGCGTGCTGCCGGCGCTGCCGATCAGCGTGGGCGCAGTGGCCACGACGGATTTCAATCACGATGGAAAACTGGATGTGTTTATCGGCGGACGATTGACGCCCGGCGATTATCCCAAGTCACCGCGCAGCGCGCTGCTGATTAATCGCGGAGGAAAATTTGAAGACGTCACGGCGAAGCTCGCCCCGGCGCTGGCGGAAGTCGGCATGGTGACGGCGGCACTCTGGAGCGACGTGGACGGCGATGGCTGGGCTGACCTGATCGTTACCTTGGAATGGGGTGGCGTGAAATATTTCCACAACCGCCACGGCGAAGGCCTGGACGACTGGAGCGAGCAAGCCGGATTCGCCGCTGCTGGAACCGGCTGGTGGCGTTCGATCGCCTCCGGCGATTTTAATGGCGACGGACGCCCCGACTACGTGGTGGGCAATCTCGGCCTCAACACTCCTTACCGTGCCGACGCACAACATCCCGCGTTGCTTTTTGTCGGCGATTTCGGCGGCAAAGGTGCGTCTGATTTGATCGAAGGTTATTATGAAGGGGACACGCTTTATCCCCGGCGCAGCCGGCGCGAACTTTCCGCGGCCATTCCGTCGTTGCTCCGCCGTTTTCCGAAAAACGACGCCTACGCAAAAGCCACGCTGGCGGACATTCTCACCCAACCCAAGCTCGACGCGGCTACGCGACTGGCGGCGACCGAATTGCGCAGCGGCGTGTTTCTCAGTCAACCCGACGGGCATTATCGCTTTGAGCCCCTGCCGCGACTGGCCCAGGTCGCGCCGATCAATGGGATCGCGGTTGCCGATTTCGATGGCGACGGGCACGCGGATCTCTGTGTGGTGCAAAACTCCTTTGCGCCCGCGCCCTCCAGTGGGCGATTTGATGGCGGACTCGGCCTGATGTTGCGCGGCGACGGACACGGAAATTTCTCCACGGTGGGACCCGCGGAAAGTGGTTTTATCGTACCGGGTGACGCCGAAGCGCTCGCGCTGCTCGATCTCGACCGGGACGGCTGGCCTGACCTCGTCGTTTCACGAAGCAATGACACCACCCTCGCCTTCCGCACCGGACCAGCTCCCGGGCACCATTCGCTTCAAGTGAAACTGCAGGGCGAAGCCGGGAATCCGGCCGCCATTGGCGCCCGCCTCACCGCAGAATACGCCGACGGGACGAAGAGTGTTACAGAGATACTCGCCGGCGCGGGCCATTACACCCAGTCGAGCGCGTCTCCTTTTTTTGGTTACGCGGAAGGCAATCCGATCCGGCGCATCCTCGTCACCTGGCCATCAGGCAAGGTCACGATCCATAAGCTATCGGCCAAGCTGCTTGCGAGTCCGACGATCTGGCTCGGTCGGGATGGCTCGACGAAGAAATAGCATCCGCTTTCCTTAGACTGTGGCCGCACAATGGTAGGGCGGATTATCCTAATCCGCCGTCAGGGTGT